>JBFNEZ010000011.1:0-49403 GCA_040797825.1 Thermotaleaceae bacterium
AAGAATGATAGAAAGTTATGCCCAATCCAAAGAAAATAGAATGGCTGTATTAATTGATGGAGAAAATGCACAACCGTCTCTTCTAGGAAAAATGCTGGCAGAAACGGGAAAACACGGTTCTGTAACCATACGCCGAATTTACGGAGATTGGACCACTTCGAATATGAATGGGTGGAAGGATGCCCTCCATAATTATGCAGTACAGCCAATTCAACAGTTTCGATATACTGTTGGGAAAAATGCTACCGATAGTGCACTGATTATTGATGCCATGGATATTTTACATGGGAAGCTTGTAGATGGGTTTTGCATTGTATCTAGTGATAGTGATTATACAAGATTGGCTACCAGAATTCGTGAAGAGGGGATTTTTGTAATGGGTATCGGTGAAAAAAAGACACCGAAGGCCTTTGTAAATGCATGTGATGTATTTATTTATACGGAAAACATTTCCCCAAGGGAAATTAAACCTATATTCAAAGAAGAGAGTCAACGAAAAAAAGAAAATGGCAAGGCTTTGGCCTTGGTTCAAATGCTGCGAGAGGCTTTTGAGATGGTGGTACAAGAAGACGGATGGGCCCACCTGGGGTCTATGGGAAAAGCTTTGCTTCAATTGGATCCTGGATTTGATCCCCGTACCTACGGACACAAACAGCTTTCCCAACTCATACGAGCCTATCCGAAGGATTTTATACTCAAACGGATTGATGAGTCTGGTCCCAGCGCTGTGTATGTTCAATCAAAGGAACAGGCAGTTTAGAAAGAAAAAGAATACTTTTTTTGATAAAATATTTCCCTTTACAAAACTAGCAAAAGGGAGTAGGCTATAGATAACAACTAAATCGCTCAAAAAGCTAGGGGTGCTGTAATGGCTGAGAGGATGGAAATCCGACCCTTTGAACCTGACATGGATAATACCAGCGTAGGGAAGCTTGATAGACGGTCACACCGTTCAATCACAGCTCCTATGGATATTGACATAGGAGCTTTTTATATTGAAAAAAACAGTTGAAAGGAGGGCTGCGGATGAAGATTATACTCAATGGAAAGGAAGTAATGCTGCAGGAGCCTATGAGCCTTCAAGATTTTTTGATGGAAAAAGGAATACAGCCTCAGAGGGTAGTGGTGGAGTATAATGAGGAAATCGTAAAGGCAGATCGATGGACTCAGATTGTGTTAAAAGCAGAGGATCGATTGGAAGTATTAAGTTTTGTAGGAGGAGGTTGATTGTAAAATGGATGAATTAAGGATTGGTGGAAGTTCCTTGGAGAGTCGACTTTTTGTAGGGACGGGAAAATTTTCTAGTAATGGCCTTATGGAAGAGGCTATAAAAGCTTCCAAATCACAGGTAGTAACTGTAGCCCTGCGCAGAATTGATTTCGAAGCAGGGCAGGAAAATATTCTTCGATTTATCCCAAAGGAGTGTATTTTGCTGCCCAACACCTCTGGCGCAAGGACTGCAGAGGAGGCTATTCGGATTGCAAGGATTGCTAGGGCTGCAGGCTGTGGGAACTGGATAAAGATAGAGGTGATTTCTGATAACAAATATTTGCTTCCAGACAATTATGAAACCATAAAAGCAACTCAAGTTTTAGCAGAAGAAGGATTTACGGTGTTGCCCTATATGTATCCCGATCTAATGGCTGCAAAAAAACTTCAAGAGGCTGGAGCTGCGGCAGTGATGCCTTTAGGTGCACCTATAGGTACCAACCGAGGATTGAAAACAAAGGAATTTATTCGGATTTTGATTGAGGAAGTGGATCTGCCCATTATTGTGGATGCAGGTATTGGCAAGCCATCTGAGGCGGCAGAGGCTATGGAAATGGGCGCAGCAGCAGTATTGGTAAATACAGCGATTGCTACAGCGGGAGATCCTGTGAAGATGGCCAAGGCCTTTGATGAAGGGGTGAAGGCTGGAAGGATGGCCTACTGTGCCAGACCAGGAGCCATTAGAGAATATGCGGAGGCATCTTCACCATTAACTGGATTTCTCAGTCTATAATGATAAGGTAAAGAAGGGAAAATTATGAGCTTTTACGATAAGTATTTAGAATATCAGGATTTTGATTTTGAAGCTTTTTTTCAAAGGGTAACCGATGAGGCTGTTGAGACTGTGCTTAGGAAGGATTATCTACAAGAGGAAGATTTCTTGCTGCTGCTATCTCCAAGGGCAGGAAAATATCTGGAAGCAATGGCACAGCGAGCCCGTGATCTTACTACCCAACACTTTGGAAAGACCATTCAGCTGTTTACGCCCATGTATTTGGGAGATCACTGCGTCAACCGCTGCGTTTACTGCGGATTCAATGTGGATAATAAATTTCCGAGAAAAAAATTAACCATGGAAGCTTTGGAAAAAGAAGCCCAGGCCATCGCCGATACAGGGTTGAGACATTTACTGATCTTGACAGGAGAATCTAGAAAGCATACCCCTGTGGCATATATCAAGGAATGTGTTGAATATCTCAAAGAGCATTTTTCCTCCATAGCCATCGAAATTTATCCCTTGAATACAGAGGAATATAAGGAGCTAATTGATGCAGGCGTAGATGGGTTGACAATTTATCAAGAGGTGTACAATGAAGAAATCTATGATCAACTTCATCTTTCAGGACCTAAAAAGAATTATCACTATCGGTTGGACGCTCCCGAACGGGGGTGTCAGGCAGGTATGCGTACTGTAAATATCGGAGCCCTATTAGGTCTTGATGATGGAAGAAAAGAGGCTTTTTTCACAGGGCTTCATGCTGCATATCTTCAGCATAGATATCTAGATGTAGAAATCAGTACCTCTCTGCCTAGGATCCGTCCCCATATCGGCGCATTTCAACCGAAGTTTCCTGTAGGGGATCGGTTATTGGTACAGATTATGACAGCCCTAAGGATTTTCTTACCCCGGGCAGGAATGACCCTTTCTACAAGGGAGCCAGCAGATTTAAGGGATCATATGGTCTATCTGGGTATTACCAAAATGTCCGCAGGGGTATCCACTGCTGTAGGGGGTCATAGTGAGGGGCAGGAAGCCTTCAATCAATTTGATATTTCCGATGATCGAAGTGTGGTGCAGATGAAGGAGATGCTGTTAGGAAGTGGTTATCAACCCGTTCTAAAGGATTGGTATCGGTTGTAGATATATGCTCTTGATAGGGTTTGGATTTTAGGATGAAGGAGAGTGATAGGATGCATAGAAATATCTTGAATACCGACTTATATGGGATTACTGCAGAGGAGCATTCAAGAGGCAGAACCAATATTGAAGTGGTTGAGGCTATGATTGAAGCAGGGATCAAAGTGATTCAATATCGGGAAAAGGATAAAAAAATGTGCTGCAAGTACGAGGAATCCTTGAAAATACGGGAAATGACGAAAAGAGCCAATGTCACCTTTATCGTCAATGATGATATTGATATCGCCCTTTTAGTTGGAGCTGATGGGGTACATATTGGACAGGAAGATCTGCCTATAGAGGAAGTGCGGAAGCTGGTGGGAAAAGACAAAATCATTGGTCTTTCTACCCATTCACCAGAACAGGCCCAGGATGCAGTAAGGCGAGGGGCTGATTATATTGGGGTAGGACCTATTTTTCAAACCTTTACCAAAAAGGACGTATGTGCTCCTGTGGGATTGAGTTATTTGGAATATGTTATAAAGCACATCTCCATTCCCTTTGTAGCCATAGGCGGCATCAAGGAGAGCAACATCCAGGAAGTAGCCCAGCGGGGTGCATCTTGCATCTGTCTTGTTACGGAAATCGTGGGAGCAGAAGATATTAAAGGGAAGATCCAGGGGATCCGAAACAAAATCCGTGGAGGAAGGCAATGAAGAAAGTATTGACCATTGCAGGCTCAGACTCCAGTGGTGGAGCAGGTATACAGGCAGATTTGAAAACCTTCTCTGCCCTGGAGGTTTATGGTATGAGTGTCATTACGGCCATAACTGCTCAAAACACTCAGGGAGTTCAAGATGTAGAAGAAATTTCACCCCGGATGGTGGGTGCTCAGATGGATGCTATTTTTGAAGATATTTCTGTAGATGGCATAAAGATAGGGATGGTTTCTAGTATTCCCATTATAGAGGAGATTGGAAAGAAGCTGAGGATGTATCCATGTGAAAAGGTAATTCTAGATCCGGTGATGGTATCGAAGAGTGGACGTCATCTTTTACAACCAGCTTCTAGGGAAGCTCTAATCCATTGCTTGTTTCCTCAAGCCTTGTTGGTAACGCCAAATCTATCTGAAGCAGAAGCGCTGGCAGGTTTTTCTATCCAGTGTATAACAGAAATGGAAGAAGCAGCCCGCTGCATTCATCAAATGGGGCCACGGTATGTGATTGTCAAAGGCGGGCACTTGGAGGGGAATGCTACGGATGTGCTCTATGATGGAGACGGATTTATTTATTTTGATAGGAAGCGGATTCATAACAAGAATACCCATGGAACAGGATGTACTTTTTCTTCAGCCATTACCGCCTACGCAGCTAGGGGCTATGGGGTTGAAGAGAGTGTGAGACGGGCAAAGGACTATATTTCCACAGCCATAGAACATGCTTTTTCTATCGGGAAGGGAGTGGGACCTACCCACCATTTTTATAGTCTTTATGAAGCAGTAAAAAAGAAAGAGAAAAAAGGAGGAGATAGGCTATGATGACACAACTAGAAAGTGCAAGAGCGGGAATCATAACGAAGGAGATGGCTAAGGCGGCAGAACGAGAAGGAATTACTGCTGAGGCCTTGCGGGAAGGTATCGCTAAGGGAGAGATCGTACTGCCCTGCAATATCCATCACAAGAACATTATTCCCATTGCTGTAGGAAAAGGGTTATCTACAAAGGTAAATGCCAATATAGGTACATCTGAAGCTTATCCTGAGATAGAGAAAGAACTGAAAAAGTTGAAAAATGCTGTAGATGCAGGGGCTCATTCCGTAATGGATCTCAGTACTGGAGGGGACATTGATAGGTCAAGGAAGGCCATCATTGCAGCCAGTCCGGTCATGATAGGCACCGTTCCCCTCTATCAAGCTCTGGTTGATGCATCAGAAAAGGGTAGAGGGATGGTAGAGATGACTGAAGAGGATATCTTCCGTGCCATTGAAAAGCACTGTGCCGATGGAGCTGATTTTATTACCGTTCACTGTGGGGTCACCCTTGGTGTCATTGATGTATTAAGAAAAACGGGCAGAGTCATGGATATCGTATCTCGGGGAGGTTCCTTCATTACCGCATGGATGCTCCACAATCAGAAAGAAAATCCCCTCTATGAGCAGTATGATCGTTTGCTGGAGATTGCCAAAAAGTATGATGTGACCCTCAGCCTTGGAGATGGCTTACGTCCAGGCTGTATTGAAGATGCCAGCGATGCCCCTCAAATACAGGAACTGATGATTCTAGGAGAACTGGTAAAGCGTGCCAGAGCAGCAGGTGTACAGGTGATGGTTGAAGGTCCCGGACATGTACCCTTGGATCAAATAGCGGCCAATATGAAGATGGAGAAAACCCTTTGTCATGGTGCACCCTTTTATGTATTGGGACCGATTGTAACCGATGTGGCACCGGGCTATGATCATATTACCTCTGCTATCGGAGGAGCCATTGCTGCATCTTCGGGAGCAGATTTTCTATGCTATGTAACACCAGCTGAGCATTTGGGCTTGCCCACTGCGGAAGAGGTAAAGGAAGGGGTCATCGCTTCACGGATTGCAGCCCATGCGGCCGATATTGTAAAAGGTGTGAAAGGGGCAAAGGAATGGGATTTAGAGATGGCCAAGGCCCGCAAAGCCTTAGACTGGGAAAGACAAATAGAGCTGGCCATGGATCCAGAGAAGGCTTCTAGACTCAGGAAAGAAAAAAATGAGGATTCACAGGAATGTTGTACCATGTGCGGAAAGTTTTGTGCCTATAAAATAGTTAGTGAATACCTAGGAGTCACCTTTCAAGGTGGCTGTTAACAAAAACACCAAGTGAAAATACTCACTTGGTGTTTTTAAAGGAATTAAACCTGTGCTTGTTCTTTTTGACGGGACTGAAGGGTTTCTATTGACTGGAGAAGGAACAGAAGACAGGCTGTCCCCAGGGAACCATATAGGGTGAGCTGCCATACAGAGGGAATAGGGTGGCTGAGCAAATACTTTCCTGTAAGCAAAGGACCCACGGAATGACCTGCTTCTGCTACAATGGGAAAAATAGCGTTGAATCTTCCCCGGTGAGAGATAGGCGTATTGTTAGCCACATAGGTCATGCCATTGGTGCCAATGAGGATTTCTCCTAAAGTCCAGATAAAGGTGGAAAAGACAAAAAGATAAAGGTTTTCAATATAAAAGAGCATACCGAAACCGACAGCATAAAAAAGTCCCCCAAGGCCTACGCAGAAAATGGGCTTAAGTTTTTTGGTTAAATGGGCGATGAGAGTAGTACAAAATACAACGGTTAGGGCATTGGTTGTCATCAACAGGCCAAAGTATGCGGTATCCTTCACACCGAAAATCTTTGACATCTGCAGCGGGAGAGTAAAGTAAGATTGTACATAGACGAAGGAGTAGAGCATAATGGTGAGGATAAACATGACTAAAATAGGCCTTTTGAACAGAGCAACTAAAAGCCCTCCCCTTTCAGCTCTTTCATTGGAATCTAAAACATGGGCCTCTGCCATACTTTCCTGATCAGGCATGGTTTCAGGAATAAATAGGATCACAAGCATGATGGAGATAAAGGTAGTCACTGCATCCCCTAGAAAAATAAGGGGCAAAAATCTACGATAAAGAAATCCTGCCATGAGAGGTCCTATGGCAAAGCCTAAGTTATGTCCTAAATATAGGAGGGAATAGGCTTCGCGCCGATTAGAAGAATCGGTTAAATCTGCTACAATGGCGCTATTGGCAGGACTGGCAGCACCGCCGAATAAGCTGGAAAAGATAAGGAGCCAGGGAATTAGGATGGAATCTCCCAAAAAAGCACAGGGGATAAAACTGCATGCAGCCAAGCTTTGAAAGCAAATAAAGACCTTTTTCCTCCCAAGCTTGTCCGCAAGTTTGCCTCCAAGCATAGAGCCAGGTACATAGGCTAAGGATATCAGCATGAGAAAGAACCCAGTTTCTTCTGTATTGAGATGCAGTCTGTCCGTTAGAAATATGGTCATCAAAGGGGTAACAAAGTGACCAGCACTATTGACTACTCTGGCAAAAAAGATGATAAACAGGCTATTGGGCAAATCCTTATAGGGTCCTAGAAAATGACGGATCGACAAAAAAATACCTCCTCGCTATAAATTCCAAATTATACCATTCTTCTATTATAGCACTATAAAATTTATATGTATATATAATAAAAATTTTATGTCCTATGTGTAAATCTAGGGATGAAAGGTGTTATGTATTTTCTCAATAGCTTTATGCTATAATACCATTAGTAAGAGGAAATTTATTGTAAATTTAGGAGAGATGGTATGGAAAAAATTGAATTCATTGCTACAGCAACCTTTGGACTAGAAGAGATGGTCAAGCTGGAAATAAAGAAGCTGGGTTATGAAAATATAAGGGTAGAAAATGGGAGAGTAACCTTTGAGGGAGATGTATCAGCAATACCAAAGACCAATCTATGGTTAAGGACTGCTGACAGGGTTTTGATAAAAATGGGTGAATTCGAAGCCAAAACCTTTGATGAGCTATTTGAAAAGACAAAAGCCCTTCCTTGGGAATCTTGGATACCAGAAAACGGCCGATTTCCTGTGGACGGGAAGTCTGTAAAATCTACACTTTTTAGCGTATCGGACTGCCAAGCCATTGTAAAAAAAGCCATTGTGGAGAGGCTAAAAAGCAAGTATGAAATAGAATGGTTTCCGGAAGATGGACCAGAGTATTCTGTAGAAGTGGCCCTTCTGAAGGATGTGGTGACACTTACCATTGATACCAGTGGCCTAGGATTACATAAAAGGGGTTATCGAGAAAAGGCCAATGAAGCACCTTTAAAGGAGACATTGGCAGCAGCTATGGTGATGGTTAGCCGCTGGCGTGAGGATAGGGTTCTAATCGATCCATTTTGTGGCTCTGGAACGATAGCCATTGAAGCTGCTATGATTGGAAAAAATATTGCCCCAGGACTGGAACGGAACTTTGTGTCAGAAAGATGGTCTAGAGTCCCAGAAAACCTTTGGAAAGAAGCTAGGGTTGAAGCATTAAAGGTCATACGACAGGATGTGGACATTCAGATACTGGCTTCCGATATAGATAAAAGGGTGATTCAAATTGCAGAGGAAAATGCCTATAAGGCTGGAGTAGATGACTGCATTCAATTTAGGGTTCAAGACATGGCCAGAATTCGCTCTGAGGGGCAATACGGATATATAATCTGCAATCCCCCCTATGGAGAACGATTAGGAGAACGGCCAGAGGTGGAAGGTTTATACAAGCGGATGGGACAGGTTTTTAGCAAATTCTCTACCTGGTCTGTGTATGTGATTACATCCCACGAGGAATTTGAAAATTTTTATGGAAAGAAAGCCAGCAAGAAAAGAAAATTGTATAATGGGCGGATCAAGGTAGACTATTATCAATTTTTTGGCCCAAAGCCTCCAAAGGAAATGTTTGGAAATCTATAGTCCTTCTGTTAACATATGAGATGTCAAAACCTTATATTCCTACTGGAGAACTTAAGAGTCCTGCTTATAAAACAAAAAGGAGGGAAGAAAATGCCTGTATATGAATTTAAATGTGAAGACTGCGGCAGGGTTTTTGACCTGCTGATGAAAACAGGAGAATATTTATTGGATAAATGCCCCTATTGTGAAGGCAAAAATGTAAAAAAGATATTTTCTACCTTTGGGGTAGGACAAAAAAGCGGTCGGCCAGCAGGGTGCCACGATCATAACTGCGGCAGTGGATGAGGTATATAGAGGCTCCAGGTTGGAGTCGATGCTATTTATCTTTCGTGAAGGGAGATTCGTCCATCTTCCATAAGAAGGTGGAGGATCTTAAAGGGTAGGTTAAGCTCCTTTCGCAAATCTGCCAATGTAGTTCCAGGAGAATGGGAAAGATAGTTTTTTACCAGATAATAGGCATCGGTAATTTGTTTTTCACATTTGGGACAATAGCCGTAGGTGGAAGGGTTCTTGACGAGGCCATTGCAGCAACGACAGCTTTTTGATTTCATATAATCGCTAAGATTGTTATTAAAATTCACAGACAGCACCTCCCATCGTTATGTATAAATATCATACTGTTAGTTTATCATAATATAATTTTTCTGCAAAGAAAATAGATAAGGTGCCCTAAAATAAAAAAACATAATCTTGATGGAATAGGTAATTTTTAGAAGGAAAACAGATAAAAGCTGAAAATTGCAACAATAGAAAGATTGTTAAAAAAATCTTTTTCAAAAAATTATAATTATTCAGAACCAGGGTGTTGACAATTGAATAAGATGTTGATACAATCTTACAAAGCTTTCTTTTAAAAAGTTCGCGATCTTTTAAGAATGAAGCAAGCAGTAACTATAAAAATTTATCTTATAAAGCATTGATGGAGAGAAAAAATATTTGTCTTTCTTCAGAGAGCCAGCGGGTGGTGTGAGCTGGTGAAAGCAGGTATATAATAACTCGCTCCTGAGTGATTGTCTGAAGGGTATTGTTATCTGTGTAGGACATTCCGGTGGTGGAAACCATCGTTAACAATGACGAGATTACGGCTTGCCGTAAATTAGGGTGGTACCGCGAAATAAACTCCTTTCGCCCCTAGCTGGGGACAGAAGGAGTTTTTATTTTTGCTAAATTTAGGATACGACTAGGATCTTTTGATAAGGAGGGTGTTATCTTGATGAAAATTACAGGCGCACAGGCAGTAGTGGAATGTTTAAAAGAAAATCATATAGATACTGTTTTCGGATATCCCGGTGGAGCGATACTTCCGGTGTATGACTGTTTAAGAGAGTCTGATATTCATCACGTACTGGTAAGAAATGAGCAGGGAGCTGCTCACAATGCCAGCGGCTATGCCAGAGCTACAGGAAAAGTAGGGGTTTGCATTGCCACTTCAGGACCTGGTGCAACCAACCTAATAACAGGTATTGCCACGGCTTATATGGATTCTATTCCTATTATAGCGATTACAGGGCAGGTACCCTTGCAGATGATTGGCAGGGATGTTTTTCAAGAGGTAGATATCACAGGAGCCATAGAGCCTTTCTGTAAACATAGTTATTTGGTGAAATCTGCAGCAGATATTCCTAGAATTATGCATGAGGCTTTTCATATTGCCGCAACAGGCAGACCAGGTCCCGTGTTGATTGACATTCCCAAAGATGTAGCATTACAAGAATTTAATTATCAATATCCTAAGAAGGTAGAACTACGAGGATACAAACCTACTGTTACAGGGCATCCATTGCAGATTAAGAAAGTAGTTCAGGCCATCGGAGGGTGTCAAAAACCAGTTATCTGTGTGGGCGGCGGCGCTATCTCTGCCAATGCAGGAGAAGCCATTTTGGCACTGGCGGAAATGATTCAGGCACCAGTTGTGCACACCCTAATGGGAAAAGGTGCTTTTCCAGAAAACCATTTTTTATTTACGGGTATGGTAGGGCAGCACGGAAGCAAGGCGGCCAATAAATCTGTTAGTGAGTCAGACCTATTGATGCTATTGGGAGCCCGTCTAGGCGATAGAGCCACTGGCAATATCAAAGATTTTGCAACAAAGGCTAAAATAATCCACATCGATGTGGATCCAGCAGAGATCGGTAAAAATGTATCTACCAATATACCCATTGTGGGGGATATTCAAAATATACTGGATCAGATCATTAAATATCAGCCAACCCGTGCTGAAAATGATTGGGTGGATCAGGTTGTACAGTGGAAAAAGGAGTGGGAATATCTCTATGGAACAGAACCCTCTCTCAATCCAAGGTATATTCTTCATAAGCTATCTACCATGGCCGATAGTGACAATACCATACTGGCAACAGACGTGGGGCAGCACCAAATGTGGGGTGGCAATCATTTTCAGGTAAAAAAGCCCAGAAGCTTTATTTCTTCTGGAGGACTAGGAACCATGGGGTATGGACTTCCTGCGGCTATTGGGGCTAAGATGGGGGCAAAGGAGAAGGAAGTAATCCTATTGACAGGAGATGGAAGCTTCCAAATGAGCCTTCAAGAGCTGGCGGTTCTCATACAGGAAGAAATTGCAGTAAAGATCGTGCTTTTTAACAACAATGCCCTGGGGATGGTAAGGGAGCTTCAACAGCACTTTCATGAGGAGCGGTACTATCAGGTCCATCTCAAAGGGAATCCAGATTTTGAAAAGCTGGCTGGGGCCTACGGCATTCCAAGCATACGAATTGAGAAGGCGGAGGATGTAGAGGACGGAATCCGCAAGCTGCTGGATAGCAACACATCTATCCTAGTAGAATTCGCCATAGACATTTATGACAATGTAATTCCTTGCAGTAAATAACCTGTGAAAGGAGAAGAAAGATATGAGACATACCTTATCGGTATTGGTTGAGAACCATCCTGGTGTACTGTCAAGAGTTTCAGGACTATTTAGCCGTAGAGGCTTCAATATAGAAAGCTTAGCTGTTAGTGTTACCGAGGATCCAAGCATATCCAGAATGACCATTATGGTTGATGGAGATGATGCCATCGTGGAGCAGGTAACCAAGCAGCTTAATAAATTGATCGATGTTATCAAGGTCTTTGATATTTCACAGAATTCTGTAATGCGGGAGCTGGCATTGATAAAGGTCAATGCCAATGCCTCCGATAGAAATGAAATCATTCAGATTGGAAATATTTTTCGGGCCAAGGTTGTAGACCTCAGTAAAACTTCTATCACCCTTGAAATCACCGGAGACAGTGCCAAAATATCAGCTTTAGAGGAGCTCCTTCGTCCCTTTGGGATCAAAGAAATCGTTCGAACGGGAGCCATCGGTATTGACAGGGGAAGTAAAACAGGAAAGCAGCATAATGGAAGTATAGAGGAATCGAATAAATTGGAGGGATAATAGTTATGTCAAAGCGTATTTATATATTTGACACCACATTGAGAGATGGAGAGCAGTCCCCAGGGATTAGCTTAAATATACAAGAAAAATTGCAGATTGCATCACAACTGGCAAAATTAAAGGTGGATGTGATTGAAGCTGGCTTTCCCATTGCTTCAAAGGGAGATTTTGAAGCGGTGAAGGCTATTGCACAAAACATTGAAGGGCCTATTGTTGCCGGGTTGTCCAGGGCAGAGCAAAAAGATATTGATCGAACCTGGGAGGCTGTACAATATGCCAAACGGCCTCGGATTCACACCTTTATTGCCACATCGGATATCCACTTAAAATATAAACTTAAAATGTCTCGGGAGGAGGTCCTTGAGAGGGCTGTAGCTATGGTGAAATATGCTCGCAATTTATGTGAGAATATTGAATTTTCAGCAGAAGATGCCTCAAGAAGTGACCGGGAATATTTGTATCGGGTTTTTGAGGGAGTTATCGATGCAGGGGCCAGCGTCATCAACATACCGGATACCGTAGGCTATACCACTCCCTTAGAGTTTGGAAAGTTAATTCGTGATATTCGAGAGAATGTAAAAAACATTGATAAAGCCATTATCAGTGTACACTGTCACAATGATTTGGGAATGGCAGTAGCCAATACCCTGGCAGCTATGGAAAATGGCGCTCAGCAGTTGGAGTGTACCATCAATGGTTTGGGAGAGAGAGCAGGGAATGCGGCCCTAGAAGAAATTGTCATGGCAATGAATACCAGAAAGGATTTCTATCAAGTTCATACGGAAATAGACACCCAGCAAATCTATAGAACCAGCTCCTTAGTAACGAAGTTAACAGGGGTGTCGGTTCAACCCAATAAGGCCATCGTAGGAGACAATGCTTTTGCCCATGAATCAGGCATCCATCAGCATGGGGTATTAAATGAGCGTTCTACCTATGAGATCATGACGCCAGAGTCTATCGGCCTAAAGGAAAATCAAATGGTTCTTGGAAAGCATTCAGGACGACATGCCTTTGAGGATCGATTAAAAGAGCTTGGATTTACATTAAATAAGGAAGAAATCAATGAATGCTTTGCCCGGTTTAAGGATTTGGCGGATAAGAAAAAAACCGTTACAGATCAAGATATTGAAGCTTTGTTATCAGAGAAAATTACAGAGGTTCCTGAAACCTATCAAATGGAGTATTTCCACATCTCCAGTGGCAATCAAACAGTTTCAACCTCTACGGTAAAGCTGCGCAAGGGGGAGGAACTATTAGAAGAAGCGGCTACGGGAGATGGACCTGTAGATGCGACCTTTAAGGCCATTGAAAAGGCTGTGGGTATAGGCATTAACTTGATGGACTATGGCATTAAGGCGGTTACCAGTGGAGAAGATGCCTTAGGAGAAGTAACTGTAAGGGTGAAGAAGAATGGAACCCTTTATTTAGGAAGAGGGATCAGTACTGATATTATTGAAGCCAGTGCGAAGGCCTATCTCAATGCTATCAATAAAATGTTCCATGCAGAGCTAACCCATGCATGAAAATGCTTTCACTCATAGAATATAGAATCGTAAAATAGGAGGAAACGGATATGGGGATGACCATGACACAAAAAATATTGGCGGAACATGCTGGCTTGAAGGAGGTAAAGGCAGGGCAGTTAATCGAAGCCAATTTAGATATGGTCTTAGGTAATGATATTACTGGACCGGTTGCTATTAAAGAGTTTGAAAAAATAGAAGGGGTCGGTGTTTTTCATAAGGAGAAAATCGCTTTGGTTCCCGATCATTTTACACCCAATAAGGATATCAAATCTGCAGAGCAGTGCAGAATTCTGAGAGAGTTTGCTAAAAAACATGAAATCAAACACTATTTTGAGATTGGGCAAATGGGTATTGAACATGCTCTCCTTCCAGAGAAAGGGTTGGTGGTACCAGGAGAAGTCATTATAGGAGCGGACTCCCATACCTGTACCTACGGGGCTCTTGGAGCATTTTCCACAGGGATCGGCAGTACTGATATGGCCGCAGGAATGGCCACTGGAAAGGCATGGTTTAAAGTACCGGAAGCCATCAAGTTTGAATTGACTGGAGCTCCCCAGGAATGGGTTAGTGGAAAGGATATTATTCTTCATATCATCGGAAAGATTGGGGTAGACGGGGCCTTGTACCAATCAATGGAGTTCTCCGGTGAAGGATTAAAGCATTTGTCCATGGATGATCGCTTTGCCATGGCCAATATGGCCATTGAGGCAGGGGCTAAAAATGGTATTTTTGAGGTGGATGAGACTACCTTAGTCTATGTGAAAGAGCATTCAGAGAAGCCTTATAAGGTTTATAAAGCCGATGAAGATGCCACCTATTCTCAAGTGATTTCTATTGATTTAAGTCAGATTAAACCTACTGTGTCATTCCCTCATTTACCTGACAACACCAGAACCATTGATGAAGTAGGGGAGGTGGCTATTGATCAGGTGGTGATTGGTTCCTGTACAAATGGACGGATTGAAGACATGCGTGCAGCAGCAGCTGTTTTAAAGGGGAAACAAGTACATCCCAATGTAAGGACCATCATTTTCCCAGCCACCCAAAAAATATATTTGCAGGCTATGGAAGAGGGCTTGTTAAAGATATTCATAGAAGCAGGCGCTGTAGTCAGTACCCCTACCTGCGGACCCTGCTTAGGAGGTCATATGGGAATCTTGGCTAAAGGAGAGCGGGCCATTGCTACCACCAATCGGAACTTTGTGGGAAGAATGGGCCATCCTGAAAGCGAAGTTTATCTGGCCAGCCCTGCAGTGGCAGCGGCATCAGCAGTTACAGGAAAGATTTCATCACCAAAGGAGGTTGTGGGATGCTAAAGGGAAAGGTTATCAAATATGGAGATAATGTGGATACCGATGTAATCATACCAGCAAGATACCTAAACACATCGGAACCTAAAGAGTTAGCCAGCCATTGTATGGAGGATCTAGATACCAGCTTTGTGAATAGAGTTGAAAAGGGAGATATTATGGTAGGGGGTAAAAATTTTGGCTGCGGTTCCTCAAGGGAACATGCTCCCATTGCCATTAAAGCATCGGGCATAAGCTGTATTATTGCTTGCAGCTTTGCTAGAATATTCTATAGAAATGCGATTAATATTGGGCTTCCCATCATTGAATGTGAGGAAGCCGCTAAGGATATTGAAGAAGGCCAATCGGTAGAAATAAATTTAACCAGTGGAGATATTTTCAACCATACCACAGGAAAACAATATAAGGGTACACCTTTTCCAGAGTTTATGCAGAAAATAATGGATGCAGAGGGACTTATTAATTATGTAAAGAAGGAGAGGAACAAGGGATGAAGATAGCACTGATACCAGGAGATGGCATTGGCCCTGATATTATAGAAGAATCGGTAAAAATTCTAAAGGCCCTGGGAGAGAAGAAGGGTATTGCCTTTGAATTTGATAGCTACTTAGTAGGAGGCAGCGCCATCGATGCAGTAGGGACACCTTTACCAGAAGCTACCTTAGTTGGCTGCAAAGCAAGCGATGGTATCTTACTTGGAGCGGTGGGAGGTCCCAAGTGGGATAACCTGCCTGGAGATAAGCGACCAGAGAAAGGATTATTGGGACTTAGGAAGGAGTTGGCCCTATATGCCAATCTTAGACCTGCCATCTTATTTTCTCAATTGAAATCTGCATCCACTTTAAAGGAAGAAATTATTGGAGAGGGTATTGATTTAATGGTAGTGAGAGAATTAACAGGGGGTATTTATTTTGGGGAAAGGGGCCGAATAGAAGAAGGTGTGAAAAAGGCCTATGATGTGGAGGCCTATGATGAGGTAGAAGTAGATAGAATCGCACGGACTGCCTTTGAAATTGCAAGGAAAAGAAGCAATAAGCTTACTTCTGTGGATAAGGCTAATGTTTTGGAGAGTTCCAGATTATGGAGGGAAGTCGTAACCAAAGTAGCCCAGGAATATCCTGAGGTGGAACTGCAGCATATGTATGTGGATAATTGTGCTATGCAGCTCATACGCAATCCCCGTCAGTTTGATGTGCTCCTTACCAGCAACATGTTTGGAGATATTCTAAGTGATGAAGCCTCTATGCTGACAGGGTCCCTGGGAATGCTGCCATCTGCTAGCTTGGGCAAGGGTAAACTGGGTTTGTATGAACCAATCCATGGTTCTGCACCAGATATTGCTGGAGAGAATATTGCCAATCCGATTGCAGCCATCCTATCGGCAGCCATGATGCTGCGCTATTCCCTTGAAATGAGTGCAGAAGCTGATTTGATTGAAGGGGCTGTAGAAAAGGTGCTAGAAGCAGGCTTTAGAACCAAAGATATACTAGAGCCAGGCATGACTTTAGTAGGGACAAAGGAAATGGGCAGTAAAATTGCAGAGGAAATCAAGAAGATGTAGTTCCTTAGGGGGCTGCATCTTTTCTATTATATAAAAAATAGGGGTGGAATCCCTTGCCGCACGAAAGACCCTAGAAGGATAAATTCTATTTGTGTAGAATTTATAAGATTAAAGATAGCTATTTAAAGAAAAATTTGGGCATAAATAGAATAGTATATCGTATAGGCTGACAATTACAAAAATGTTTGGGAGGGATTTGCATGATGAAATTAGTACCAGAAAAAACGGCACTTTTAGTAATCGATGTACAGTGGGATTACTGGAGGCTAAAGCTTCCTCAGGTACCACCAGAGTCCTTGCTCTGCAACCTGAAAGCTCTGATTCATTTTTGTAGAGGTAAAAACATAAAGATTGTTTATGTGAAGCATGTGACCCATAGTAAACGAAGCAATTTCTTTCAGGAAGGAACAGAGGGAGCTGAAATCATGGAAGAAATCAAGCCCCAAGAAGATGAAATCCTCATTGTCAAGCATACTCCAGGAGCTTTTTTCAATACAAAACTTGATGAGACTTTAAAGGGCTGGGGCATTGAAAATTTAATTTTAACAGGTATGCGAACGGAGCATTGTTGTGACACCACTACCCGGGAGGCCCATGCTTTGGGTTATCGGAACTACTTTGTTTCTGATTGCACAGCTACCTTTGATATAGTAGACAAGGAGAGGGAACAAATTCCTCGGGAGGAAATACAAAGAATGACGGAAACTATATTGTCCAATGGTTTCGCAACGGTGCTATCCTCAGAGAAGTTAATAAATCTATTTTAACAAGAAGATCAGGGCCAGCTCTTTGAACAGGAAGGGGATCAAGAAAAAATCCATGAGAAATATACAGTTGGTGCTAGAATATGATGGAACGAAATACAATGGGTGGCAGCGCTTAGGGACTACAGAGAATACGATTCAGTATAAGTTGGAACGTGTGTTAAGTCTCATGGCTGATGAAGAAATTGAAGTGATTGGTTCCGGAAGAACCGATGCAGGGGTTCATGCCCTCAATCAGGTAGCAAACTTCCATACCCATAGTCCTCTATCTTTAATGGAAATAGAAAACTATTGCAATCAATATCTCCCAAAGGATATTGTGGTGAAAAAAGCTCGGGAAGCAGACGAAAGGTTTCATGCCCGCTATAACGCAAAAAGTAAAAGATACCTTTATCGCATATGGAACAACAGGATTCCCACAGCCTTGCAGCGAAAACAGGTTTACTATATTCCTGATGCTCTAGATATAACAGCTATGAGGAAAGGGGCTGCTTACTTCATAGGCAGTCATGATTTTCAGAGTTTTTCCTCAGTCAAGTCCAAGAAAAAATCTACTGCAAGGGAAATCTATGAGATAAAGATAGTTAAAAAGGAAGCAGAAGTAGATATCTTTTTCCATGGCAATGGGTTTTTGCACAATATGGTACGGATCATGGCAGGAACACTGATCGAGGTAGGTCAGGGCAAACGAAAGGCAGAAGAAATTCCTGTTATTCTACAGGGCAAAAGAAGGGAGCCTGCCGGGTTTACGGCTCCTGCCCAGGGATTATTTCTCTATGAGGTTTATTATTAGGGGGAGGTCTAATGAAGCGGGCTGTATTCTATGCAACCCCTACGCAGATATATAGATATAAATGTAAGGGTTGCACATTGTGCAACCCGTTTTCATGTCTGCCAAACATATAAGAAGAGATTTGCAAATTTGCAAATCTCTTCTTATTAAAGAGGGTTTATCCTAGCATTACGGATAAATCTTCTTGTGCATTTCCACTAATTAATTGTAGATTAAAGGTATTTTGTAGTACCTTTAATACTCCAGGGCTGACAAACTTTGGTGCACTAGGGCCAACATAGATGTTTTTTACTCCAAGGCTAAATAAACCTAGTAGAATAGCAACGGCTTTTTGTTCAAACCAAGATAACACGATGGAAAGCGGGAGGTCGTTGACACCGCATCCAAAGGCTTCAGCCAATGCCAGTGCGATTTTTACAGCGGAACCAGAATTATTGCACTGACCTAAATCGATATATCTTGGAATATCTGTACCAGGAACTGTTCCCAAATCCAAATCATTGAATCTGAATTTACCACAGGAAGTTGTCAGCAGTACAGCACCTTCAGGCAATGCCTGCACCAATTCTCTATAATAATCTCTTCCCTTTGTAGGGGCATCACAGCCAGCTACCACGAAAAAGCGTTTGATTTTTCCACTCTTAACGGCTTCAATAATCTCGGGAGCAATGCTTAATACGGTATTGTGATGGAAACCTGTTGTCAAAGTCTTATCAGATTCTATATTGGCAGCTGGTAGGGCCAGAGCCTTTTCAATGATAGGCGTGAAGTCGTCGTTGACGATTTTTTCTACGCCCTCTAAGCCGGCAGTACCATAGGTCCACATTCTGTCAGAATAGCTTCCTTTAATAGGCATTAGACAATTGGTAGTACCTAGAATAGCGCCAGGGAAGTTTTCGAATAATTGCCTTTGATCAAACCATGCTTTTCCTACATTACCTTTTAAATGAGGATATTTTTTCAATTCAGGGTATCCATGGGCTGGAAGCATTTCTGAATGAGTATAAATATTGATGCCTTTACCCTCAGTTTGTTTTAACAATTCTTCTAGGGCATAAAGATTATGTCCGGTTACTAAAATCGCGTGACCCTCTACTTTATCTTGGGAAACCTTAACTGGTTGAGGAATGCCTAATTTTGAAGTATGAGCACGATCTAATAAATCCATTACCTTTACCGTAGCTTCACCTACCTTCATAGCCATGCCAATATGCTCTTGGAGATTAAAGTTTGAATTTGTTAAAGTTGAATAAAGGGCTTCGTGCATGATAGCATCTACAGCTGGATCGGCTGCTCCCAATTCTCTTGCATGGGTTGCATAGGCTGCTACACCCTTTAAGCCGAAGATGATGGTATCCTGTAAGCTTGCGATATCAGGATTCTTACCACATACACCGAACTTCACACAGCCTGTTTGGGGAGTCTGTTCACATTGATAACAAAACATCGGATTAGGTTCATTTTGCTCATTTTTCTTAAAAAACATATAAAAGCCTCCTCTTATAAAATATATTTTGAATGTTTTTTTCACTGTACAAATCTTAAGTATAGTACCATTTTACCTGAGGAGAGAAGTTTGAGCTGTGATATGGATCACGAAATACTGTGATGATTGTCAATAAATTGAAAGAATCTGAGGGACAAAAGGAAGGGAGATAGGCGGAATAAAATAAATAGAATAAAAATAATTTCTTTCCAGTCTAAATATTGACAAGAAGACCCAAAAAAAATATAATAAATTGAATTTAGTTTTAGTAAACTTTAAGTTTACTAAAACTAAATATAATTATTTTTTGCATAATGCTGATTGAATTGGGTAGCAAGATTGTAAGACCGAAGTTAGGGGGGACGAAATGAAAGATTTTATTATTGAACTAAAACATGTATCCAAACAGTTTGCAGAGAAGGATGCTCTAAAGGACATTAGTCTGAGCATTAAGCCAAAGGAGTTTGTGACACTTTTGGGGCCTAGTGGTTGTGGGAAAACGACTACCCTGCGAATTATTGGAGGATTTGAACAACCTACAGGTGGGGATCTTTTTTTTGAAGGAAAAAAGATTAATGATGTACCTCCTTATCAACGGCAGTTAAATACTGTCTTTCAAAAATATGCCCTATTTCCCCATTTAAATGTTTATGACAATATTGCCTTTGGGCTGAATATAAAGAAGGTAGATGAAAAAGGGATTCGAAGTAAGGTATCTCATATGCTCCAATTGGTTAATCTAGAAGGGTTTGAAAAACGTAAAATCCATTCTTTAAGTGGTGGACAGCAGCAGAGAATCGCCATTGCCAGAGCATTGGTCTGTGAACCCAAGGTATTGCTTTTGGATGAACCATTGGGAGCTTTAGATTTGAAGCTGAGAAAGGAGATGCAGCTGGAGCTGAAAAAAATGCAGCAGCAGCTGGGAATCACCTTTATTTATGTTACCCATGATCAAGAGGAAGCTTTGACCATGTCTGACCGAGTGGTGGTCATGAGTGATGGAGAAATTCAGCAGATAGGCACACCGGAGGACATTTATAATGAGCCTGTTAATCAGTTTGTTGCAGATTTTATCGGTGAAGGGAACATTCTAAATGGGATTATGCTGGAGGACTATCGGGTGAAGTTTGAAGAAAAAGAATTCCCCTGTATTGATAAGGGTTTTGGAAAAAATGAAGCGGTTGAGGTATTGGTTAGGCCAGAGGATATAGAGGTCGTACAGCCAGAGGCAGGTATGCTGAAGGGAGAAGTGGAATCCGTAGTCTTTAAAGGGGTCCATTATGAGATTATGGTTCGAGATGAAAGCGGTGTCTGTTGGATGATCCACAGCATCCATATGGCTAGATCTGGAGACACAGTGGGTCTAAATATTATTCCTGATGCGATTCATATCATGAAAAAGGCGGTGTAGCCATGAAAAAACAGTGGCTGGCGATTCCCTATGGGCTTTGGGCCTTGATCTTTAGTATTGTTCCTATTGTGTTGATTGCTATCTATAGTTTTTGCAGCCGTTCTCCCTATGGAAATATTATCTATGAATTTACCTGGGATAATTATAAGCAGTTTATGGAGCCTATATACCTCAATGTTCTTTGGCGGTCTGTGATGCTAGCCCTTCAGAGTACAGCAGTCTGCTTCATTTTGGGTTATCCCATGGCTATGTTGATTGCCCGCAGTCACGTAAAAAAGAGAAGCCTGATGATCCTTCTTTTTATCCTTCCCCTATGGACCAATTTTTTGCTGAGAACCTATGCGTGGATGGTGTTGCTTCGGGATCAGGGAGTTATCAATCATGTGCTAATGACTCTGGGACTTATAGAAGAGCCTTTAAAAATGCTCTATACCAATGGCGCCGTCGTGCTAGGGATGGTATATAACTTTTTGCCTTTTATGGTACTGCCAATCTATTCTGTACTTTCAAAAATCGATGATAGCTTGATAGAAGCCGCTGAAGACTTAGGGGCTCCCTTTCCTAGGATCTTTTTAAAGATTATATTTCCCTTAAGTTTACCCGGTGTCATATCTGGCCTTATTATGGTTTTTATGCCCGCTGTTAGTACCTTCATTATCTCGGATCTGCTGGGAGGCGGACAAACCATTCTTTTGGGCAATTTAATTCAGAATCAGTTTTTAGTAGCTAGAAATTGGCAGTTTGGATCGGCTATTTCTATCATCATGATTACCATGATTTTGCTTTGTATGGCAATTATGAGCAAATATAATGAAGAGGGGGAAGGATTGTGGTAAAAAAAATAATTAAAAATACCTATGCTGCCCTACTCTATTTATTTCTATATCTCCCTATCTTTTTATTGATAGTATATTCCTTCAATGACTCTAAATATCGAGGGAACTGGAGTGGTTTCACCTTTAGGTGGTATCAGGAGTTGTTTCGTGATCGAACCATTACTGCTGCCCTATACAATACTTTGGCCATTGCCCTTTTAGCTTCTCTGATTGCTACAATTATCGGCACGATCAGTGCAGTAGCTATCTATCATATGTCTCCTAGAGCCAAAGCTGTCTTTATGAATATTACATATTTACCAGTATTGAATCCAGACATCGTAATAGGAATCTCTCTTCTAGCCCTTTTTGTATGGATGCAGTTAAAGCTTGGATTTCTTACTTTGCTTCTGGCCCATATCACCTTCAATATCCCCTATGTTATTTTGGCAGTGTTGCCCAAGCTGCATCAATTAAATCCCCATTTAGAGGAAGCAGCTCTAGACCTGGGTGCTACACCGCTGCAGGCTTTCTTTCAAGTGATTCTGCCTGAAATATTTCCCGGGGTGATTACAGGAGCCATTATGGCCTTTACTCTGTCTTTAGATGATTTTATGGTTAGTTTTTTCACCACTGGATCAGGGGTGAATACTTTGTCCATTCGAATTTATTCTATGACTAAATTGGGTGTAAGCCCCAAAATTAATGCCCTATCGGCCCTAATGTTTATAGGGGTTATTAGCCTGCTGGCTTTGGTGCAGGCGAGAATTAGAAAAATATATGATTGAAAGGGTGGTAAAATTGAAAAAAATCTTCAGCTTGCTGATCATTGGAGTGTTGATAACTGCATTGACAGCCTGTGGATCTGGCAAGACCAACGAGCAGGGATATTATAATCGTCTCAATGTGTATAACTGGGGAGATTATATTGACCCGGAGGTACTGAAGGATTTTGAAAAGGAATATGGTATTAAAGTGAATTATGAAAACTATGCAAACAATGAAGAAATGTTGGCCAAAATTCAAGCCGGTGGAACGGACTATGACGTTATCTTTCCATCGGAATATATGATAGAAGCCATGATTCAGCAAGAACTACTGCAGCCGCTGGATATGAACAATCTTCAAAACTTCAAAAATATAGGGAAACAGTTTAGAGACCTGGCCTATGATCCGGGGAATCAGTATTCGGTACCCTATTTCTGGGGAACGATGGGGATTATCTATAACACAACCATGGTAGAGGAAGAAATCAACAGTTGGGATGCCCTATGGGATCCAAAATATCGCCGCAACATCATTATGATTGACAGTGCCAGAGATACCATTGGTATTACCCTCAAAAAGCTTGGGTATTCTTTAAATACCAGAAATATTGAAGAACTGGAAGAAGCTAAAAAGGAATTGATGGCACAAAAAGAACTGGTAAAGGCCTACGAAGTAGATGCCTATAAAGATATGATGATAGCAGGAGAGGCAGCCATGGCACTCGCCTGGTCTGGAGATGCCATGCTCCTTATCGAGGAAAACCCTGATTTAGATTATGTGATTCCAAAGGAAGGGACCAATCTATGGTTTGATGCCATGGCTATTCCTGTGACCAGTAAGCATAAAAGGGAAGCAGAACTATTTATTGACTTTATGATGCGGCCTGAGGTTGCAGCAAAGTGTGCTGCCTACGTCATGTACGCAACACCCAATGAAGAGGCTGTGAAGCTTCTGCCTGAGGAAGTGACAGCAGATGAGTTGGCTTATCCAAAGGGAGATATTTTTGAAAAAGGTGAGATTTTTGTTGACCTGGGAGAATTTACAACAGAATATGACCGTGTTTGGACAGAGATAAAAGCATATTAATATTGAGGAGGCGTATAGCGTCTCCTTTTTTGATCCTATTGAATAATGCACTTATTTTTCTCAAATCTTAATAGGAGAATATGGGTAATCTTTAGGAGGAAAAATATGAATCCGTATCTTATTATATTGGGCAGGATACTTAGCATCATGCTGCTAACTCTTTTTGTGACACTTTTCATTATGGGAAAAAGACCTATAGGCGAGCTGCCAGTTTTCGACTTTATTACCATTATCGTCATGGGTGCCATTGTGGGGGCTGATATCGCAGATCCAGAGATCAAACATCTCCCGACAGCCTTTGCTGTGGTGGTTTTGGCTTTATTTCAGCGATTGATCAGCTATACCATTGTACAGAGCAAGCGAGTCAGAAAGTGGATAAGCTTTGAACCAACAGTGGTTGTTCAAAATGGAAAAATACTGTTTAAAAGTCTTCAAAAAATCCATTATACATTGGATGAAGTGTTAATGCTGCTAAGAGAAAAAGATATATTTGACATTGATAATGTGGCCTTTGCAATCATAGAAGCCAACGGAAATATGTCGGTTTTGAAAAAAGCTGAAGAAGAAATCCCTACCAGAAAAGATATGCAAGTTCCAGTAGTTGAAGGAGGCCTGCCCCTAGCAGTAGTCTTAGACGGAGTGATCCAGAAGGAGAATATTGTACGACTGCGAACAACAGAGAGCTTTGTGAGACAAAGACTAAAGGAATTGGGATATTCAAATTTAGAAGAGATCTTTCACGCTGCTATGGATCAAAAAGGTGAGATGAGCATATCTCCCTACAAGTATCCAGGAGAGATCATGGAAATTGATCGATAGGATAAGAGAAGCCTAGAAACTTTTCTATTTTTCATTGAATTGCTTTATAATCCATAATATAATAAATCATATAGAATTGAATAAGCTTATTTGCTAAAATCAAGCAGCATTGTCTGAAGAATAAAAATTAGGGGGAATAACTTATGGCAGAAGAGAAACAGCGGATTATACAGGAGTATGTACCTGGGAAACAAATTACCTTGGCACATTTAATTGCCAATCCGGATAAAAGCGTCTATGGAAAGTTAGGATTGCCAGAAGAATATCGGGAAGCCATTGGAATTCTGACAATTACCCCCAGTGAAGCAGCGATTATTGCTGCCGATGTGGCAAAAAAGGCCTCTGGTGTAGAAATTGGATTTATCGATAGATTTAGCGGTTCTCTGATTATTACAGGAAATGTGTCCAGTGTAGAGTCTGCATTAAAAGAAGTTATCTTTATGCTGAGTACGGTCTTGGCCTTTACCCCAGCAAAAGTAACCCGATCCTAGGCGTGTCTATGAAAAAAATCATGTTGATAGGACGATCTGGCTGCGGCAAAACAACCCTTGCACAGGCCATCAGGAAGATAGAACAACAGGCAAAGAAAACCCAGACCATTGAATATTCTCCAGAAGTCATTGATACACCAGGAGAGTATGTTGAAAAACGGTACTATAGTGCATTGATTGTTACAGCAGCCGATTGTGATATTATTGCCTTTGTACAGGACTGCCAGGATGAGGTCAATTATTTTCCTCCGGGGTTGGCTGCTCTGATTGGCAAAAAGGCTATTGGTATCCTTACCAAGATGGATCGCAAAAACCATCGACTGGAGCATAATCGTCAAATCCTGAAAAGTGCAGGTGTAGGAGAGATTTTTGAGGTTAGTGCTGCGGAGGACATTGGGATAGATAAAATCCGTGCACTGCTAAAGGATTAGGAAAGTTATTTTGTTGACCAATTGACAGCATTCATTTGTCCGTATTATAATATACTTAAAAGAATACATAACGTATTTAGGTGCCCACCAGGGAGAATAGGGAATGAAGTGTAAATCTTCAGCGGACCCGCCACTGTGATGAGGAGCGGCTGTCAATACCACCGAAGAATCGGGAAGGGACAGCTTGCGTTGAATCGAGCCAGGAGACCTGCCTGTATACGAATGTCATGAAGGATGGTAAAGTTCATGGTCTATTTTGAGTACAAATAGACCTTGGGCTTTTTTATTTTATCTCATAAAAGGAGGAAGAACAATGAATAGTAAAACTTCTAGATTGGTATTGATGGGTATGTTTGTTGCATTAAGTTTTGTAGGATCTTACATAAAGATACCTAGCCCCTTTCAAAGTATTGCCCTAGATTCCATGCCAGCCTTTTTAGGTGGGTTGATGTTGGGGGGAGTTGAAGGTGCAGCCATTGGTTTTGTAGGGCATATGCTTACTGCTGCTAACTCAGGCTTTTATATGACATTGCCAATTCATCTACTGATAGCAGTGATGATGGCCTTAACAGTGTATATCTACCAATGGATTTACAAAAAGACCAATATGATTGTGGCAGGAATTGTAGGAACCCTTATCAATGGTCTTGGTGTGCCACTGCTTATGGCTTTGATGCCCCAATTTGGATGGGGATTCTTCGTTAGCATTACTCCTTTTCTTACCTTAGCCAGCGCAGTCAATGTAGGAATCTCTGTGATTGTTTTTACTGCATTGAAAAAGACAAAGTATGCGCAGCGTGTGGGAATGAATTATGGAAAATAACCATAGAGATGTGGGGCTGATTCCCTTGGATAGTGGTAAATTTCTGGTATTGGCCTGTGATTCCTGTGGTGCCATTGGACATAAGGAGCAGGATCAGGTAGCTGAGTCACCAATTATTGCAGGGAAGTACACCGCTAGAGTTGTGTTGATGGAGGTAGCTGCCATTGGAGCAAAACCCACGGCTATGACAGTAAATATCTGCAATGAGCCAGACCCTACAGGGAAAGAAATTTTGGAAGGCATCAGAGAAGAGCTGGCAGAATGGGGGTTAGACATACCCCTTGTGATTAGCACGGAAAAAAATATGGCTACGACCATGACCGCCTTAGGATTGACTGCAGTAGGACTTTGTTCTCAAGAAGAAATCATTCTAAATCGGCTAACTCCAGGTAATTTCCTGTATTGTATCGGTAGTCCAAAGTTAGGAAAAGAAGTCACCCGCGATTATGTAGAGATTGCTAATGCTGAGGTGTTAAGAGATATACTTCAGCGAGAGGATATTCAGGAAATCATACCCCTAGGCTCCTCCGGTGTCCGTGGAGAGGCTATGAAGTTGGCAGCTGCGACGGGTTTACAGATTAAGTTTGCTGAAAACATAGAAATAGATATTGATAAATCCGCAGGACCTAGCACGGCCATCTTAGTTATAACAGAGAAATTGTTGACAGAAGGTTTTAAAATTCCATGCTATTTTATCGGAGAACTCCTATAATACCCCTAAGGGGGTATTTTTATTTTGTCAATATATATCTGAAAATTCTACCGATACCTTATCCTTGCTAAAATCCTTATCCATATGTTCTTGGCAGGAGAAAGATCCCTCTAAGTAGACTACAGGCAGAGAAATGGTAAAAGTGCTCCCTTTGTCGATTTGACTCTCTAGAGAAATAGTACCACCGTGCATTTGAACCAATAATTTTACAAGAGATAGGCCAATTCCTGCTCCCTCATGAGTTCTGGTCATAAGGGGTTCTATCTGACGGAAACGTTGAAAAATAAGTTTTTGTTTATCTTCTGGAATCCCAATACCTGTATCTTTAACAGAGATTTCTACTCTTTCTCCATAGTCATTGAAGGTGATTAAAATCCTATCTCCCGGCCTTGAAAATTTAGTAGCATTCGAAAGAAGGTTAAGTAGTATTTTTTCAATTTTATTCCCATCGCAGGCCATGATCTTTTGGTTTACATTGCTTTGAAAATCAATTTCTATACCCTTTTTTTTAATAACCTCTGCAGCTGCAAAGGTTATTTGTTTTGTAAAAAGCAGCAAATCATGGTTATGATAATAAATATCTGTATAACCTAGTTCGATTTCATTGATATCAATTAAGTTGTCAATTAAACGCAGCAGGCGATAACTGTTTTGCTTTATCACTTTCATGTAGTTTGAAAAAGGCAGTAAAACAGAATCCTTTTGGAGATGGAACTCACATAACTGTAAGGTGCCTAAAATTAGATTTAAGGGTGTTTTAAATTCATGGGAGACATTAGACAAAAACTCTATTTTTAGTCGATCATATTCTATTGTTTGCTGCAGTATTTTTAGATTGAGCATGGCAGTTTCTTTTTCTATCTCATTTTTATTTCGAGCCCTTAAATCGCGGGCAATGGATAATATGAATTTTTTTCCATAGACACTATATAGTTGGCCGTGGATTTTAACGGGGATAGACAAATTATCCTTTGTAATCATCCAAGTTTCTAAGACTGCAAAGCCATTCTGAAGAACAGTCTCATTCATTTTGTGAAGGAAATTCGAATCAGAAATTATTTGGGAGGGAGACAGGCTTAAAAGCTCTTCACGGCTATAACCCACTAGACTGCATGCAAAGTCGTTGACTTGATGATATTTCATATCTTCATTATCCAATAGTTCCATAATAAGGATGGCATCATGAGCGCTTTTGAAAAGTTGAGTATGTATTTCATTATTCTCTCTTAGGATGTCGATGTATTTTTGATTCTGGCTCAGTGTTTCTTCTAGTAGGTTAATCCGGCGATAGGCAAAAAAACATATAAGAATTAATAGGGATAAAAGAATAAATGTAAGAGCATGAATAACCATAACTGTTGTATATTTATAAGAATGGATTTGGGTTCCCCAAAAAGCAAATAATTCTCTTTGGGTATGGATAGCGTACATAAAAATTCCTCCACATAGTAGGGCTATTAGAGGATAATATCGAAAAAGTAATATTACTTTTTTAAAGAAATAGGGAGCTGCCATGGAGCTTCTCTCATCAGGGGTTTTGGTTTTATCCATAATTCTACTGATTCCTCTCATTTATCCTTAAAAGTATCTAAAAAATGGTTGTTATAACTTTATTTTACACAAATTCTAAGTTGCATTGAAAAAGTCCTTCATAAATTTACAAAAATAAGTCGACAAATTCACTCAAAAATTTCAATATGTTGAAAAAAATCTTTGTAAACGCATAATGTAAACTAGATTAACAAATAATGTTGACAAAACAAAAAAGCTGCTATATGATAATAAAAAAAGCAACATAATGAAAGGAAGGAAAAAAGATGAAGATGAAGACCAGAGATATGATTTTAGTAGGAATATTTGCTGCACTAACAGCTATTGGGGCCTTTTTAAAGATTCCTACCCCAATTGTACCCTTTACCCTTCAGTTTTTATTTTGTGCCTTTGCTGGTGTATTTTTAGGTTCTAAACTAGGATTATATTCCCAATTATTATATGTAGGGATTGGATTATCAGGGATTCCTATTTTTACAAAGGGAGGTGGCATTTCCTATATCTTTCAACCCACCTTTGGATATCTATTAGGATTCATTTTTTGTGCCTATATCATAGGGAAAATGACTGAAAATATACAGAAAATTAAGTTTATGAATGTATTTTTGCCAGTACTTACTGGACTGGCTGTAGTTTATGCCATTGGTGTGCCCTACTTATATGTTATTATTAATCAATATCTTGGATCCCCCATGACGATGACAGCAGCCATTAAGGTGGGTCTTGCACCTTACATTCTTCAGGATGTGCTTCTCAGTACATTGGTAGCCTTTGTGGCAACGAAGGTAGTACCATCCCTGAGAAGAGCAGGCTATGTGGGCATAAAACAAAATTAAGGGGGAGAAATATGAGACTGTTTATAGATGAAATGAAGGAAAAAGTATTGAATGGAGAAGAAATTACTTATCAAGAGGCCTTAAAGCTGATGAAAATAGATGAAAAAGACGAAGAAGGATTAACTGCTTTTTATAAAGGCGCCAATGAAATTCGTAAAAAGTATGCAGGAAATAAGGTGGATTTGTGTACCATCATGAATGCCAAATCAGGAAAATGTTCTGAGGACTGCAAATACTGTGCTCAATCTGTTCACTATACTACGGGAGTAGAAGAGTATGGGCTTTTAGATTATGATAAAATATTGGACAGAGCTTTAGAAATGGAGAAAGAGGGAGCTCATCGCTTTTCATTGGTTACCAGCGGCAGAGGTATTGATGGGGAAGATTTTGAAAGACTATTAGAGATATATAGCAGATTGAAAAAGGACACCAATTTAAAAATATGTGCCTCCCATGGGATTATCACCTATGAACAGGCTGTAAAGTTCAAGGAAGCTGGGGTAAGTATGTACCACCATAATGTAGAGACCAGCAGCAGCTATTATGGAGAGATCTGTACCACCCATAGCTATAGTGATCGTATAGACACTATTGAAAATATCCAAAAAGCTGGTATGGAGCTGTGCTGTGGTGGGATAATCGGTATGGGGGAGAGTGTGGAGGACAGGGTGAAAATGGCCTTTGAAATCAAAGGATTAGGAGTAAAGTCTATTCCGATCAATATACTTAATCCTATTGCAGGAACACCCTTGGAAGGGAAGAGGACCATGGTGCCTATAGAAGCCCTAAAGACCATGGCATTGTATCGTTTTGTCATTCCTGATTGTTATATCCGTTATGCAGGAGGCAGGATGCTTTTAGGAGATTTGCAGGAGGTAGGTTTCCGTGCAGGCGTGAATGCAGCCTTAGTAGGAAACTATCTGACTACTATTGGCAGTAAGATAGAAGATGATATCCGAATGGTTCGCTGTGAGGGTTTAGAAATATAAATTGAAGGGACCTATGATTTTATAATAGATTATAAAATCATAGGTCCTTTTCTGTAATAAGAAAGGTCTCTCTGGGATATATTGTGAAGGGAGGGATACTGCATGAAAGACAAACAACGTTGGATATTTGGAGGGATAGCCCTCTTAATTTTGGGAAATCTTCTGGGTGCGATGCTCACCATAGGCTGGCTGAATTACAAGCTAAAAAAAGATGGGCCCCAAATAATGAGAGAATTTATTGTTCGTGAACAGGATATTATACTAGAAGAACTGGGAAAGGCTTTAGAGGGAGAGATCAATAGGATTATCGAAAAAAAGCAATACGAGATTACTGGTGAAGTTCAGCGTATGATAGAAATTTTGCTGGAAAGCAAAAGTCAACAGCTCCAGCGACAACTTGAAAAGGCAGTAGATGATTATATCAAGAGAAAACTGAAAAGTTTGATTCCTATTCCGTGAAAATAGGAATATATAACTTCCTGATGATTTATAAAATTCTTGATTTCGTTGAAGGAGTTAAGGATTTTCCGTAGAAAATTATGATTAAAAGCAAAAGATGAGGAGGAATGAGAATATGTATTTTGTAACATATTTAGAAATGGGAGTAGAAAAGGTTGGTATATTAAATCAGAATAAAACTGGAGTGATCCATTTAGAAAAGGTGTTTGAGCAGTTTTCTTTGGGAAATCCCCCAAAAAGTATGCAGGAGCTTATTGAAATCTTTGATGAGAATCTTTTGGGAAAAGTTCAGGAGATAGCAGATAAAGCATTAGCTATTCAGGCAGTAGATTTGAAAGAAGTAAAATTATGTGCGCCAATACCCTATCCTAAAAGAAATATTTTCTGTGTAGGCAAGAACTATGCGGACCATGCTAAAGAAGTAGGTACGGCCATGGGAAGCGAAGGAGATGTTCCAGAAAATCCAATCTATTTCAGTAAAATTGCTTCACCAGCTACAGGAGATGGCGATGTGATTGTCTACGAACCCGATGTGGTAAGGAAATTGGATTATGAAGTGGAGCTGGGTGTTATTATTGGAAAGGAAGGCAAGAATATTCCAAGGGATAAGGCAGAAGAATATATTTTTGGATATACCATTATTAATGATGTTAGTGAAAGGGGTCTTCAGAAACTGCATGTCCAGTGGCATAAAGGAAAAAGCTTAGATACGTTCTGTCCGATGGGACCCTATTTGGTACATAAAAGTGTGATTTCATTTCCAGTGGATTTAGAGATTTCCTGCAGCGTCAACGGAGAAATACGTCAACAATCCAAAACAAGTAATTTTATTTTTGATATTCCTACTATTATAGAGGATCTATCCAAAGGAATGACCCTAAAACCAGGTGATATTATTGCTACAGGAACGCCTGCTGGTGTTGCAATGGGCTTTATACCTCCCAAATTTTTAAAGCCTGGTGATGTGGTAACCTGCACCATTGAAAAAATTGGAAGTATTACTAATTTCGTAAAGTAAACAGATTGGTGGATAAATATGAATTTTCTCCTCCATACTATAAATGAAATCGCTTAATTTAGAGGAGGATGTAAATATGATCCATGCAGAGGTTGCACTATATCCATTGAAAACAAATGAAGCAGGAGATGTCATCAATCGTTCCATCAGCACTTTAAAGGATAAGAATGTAGAATACAATGTAGGTTCTATGGATACCCATATTCATGGAAGTGAAGAAGAGGTATGGAATAGTTTAAAGAGTCTTTTTGATACAGCTCAAAACTCAGGAGAAGTAAGCATGGTAGTAACGATTACCAACGCAGCTGATCACTAGAATAAACCAATGCAGCTAAAGATAAGGGGGAATATCTTTAGCTGCTTGTCTTTTAGGGAGAATATATAATAATTTCAAATACTAGAGCAGTGTATTTTGTAAATGGATCAATTTATTTCGAATTTGTGATAAAAAACTACGGCTGGAATCTAGGTCTTGCTGTTCATAGGTTTCTTCTATTTTAATGCAAAGGGTATAGACTTCTGAAAAACGCATATTCAAGGAGGTTCCTTTGAGCAAATGAATATACTTCTTGACCAAAGCATTATCTTTGTGTTGAATGGCCGCATCCATTTCCTTTAGGGTAGTGTGGAGTGTTTCTTCGATGTAATCTAATAGAATGCTCTGGGCTTCCTCTTGATCAAAGCCTACTTCTTCCATCAAACGGAATACAGGATTTTCTCCGGAATTTTCTTCTATAAGATAAGGGTTCTTATGAATACTCAGGTAATAACGTATTTTCTCAATCAGCAAATCAGTGTCTAGGGGTTTAGGAAGATAATCATCCATTCCTGCCTGTATACATTTATCTCTATCATCGTGAAGGACGCTGGCAGTTAAAGCGATAATAATTGGCTGTTCATTATTTTTTTCCATTCTACGAATAGATTCTGTTGCTCGATAACCATCCATGACAGGCATTTGACAATCCATTAGGATAATGTCAAATTTTTTTATTTTAAAAAGCTCTACAGCCTGGAGCCCATTTTCAACACAAGTGCAGGAGAGATCATTTTCTCTAAGCAATTTTTTTACAATTTTTCGGATGGTTGCATTGTCCTCTACCACTAGAATCTTCTTTTGTTTGGGTTTATTGGACCTATCATCTTTGATGGGAGGAGGGAGTTGTATGGAGGAATCTTCTCCTTTTAAATCTTCTGAAATAGGTTTTGGAAGGATCCTTTCTAAGGATTGAATCAACTCGTTTTTTCTGATAGGTTTGCGAATAAGGCCAGAAAAAATAGGTCCTTTTAACAACTTGGTGTGGTCAACCTCAATGGTATGGGTAATACAAAATAAGGGAACAACATTTTTTCTCTCACTGCAGCATAGAATGGAAGATAAACTGCGACTTTCCCTTTCTAAAAGCTCTTTATCAACAAAGATGAGATCGAAGGCTCCTTGATTTTTATGTTTTTCTTCCAAAATTTCTAGTGAGGTCTTTGATGATGCTGCATGATAGACGGTACAGCCTAAATCCTGAAGATAATGAAGAAGTACCTGGGTATTCATGCTGGGGAGAGATAAGACCAGAATTTCTAGTCCATTAAATAGAGTACCTTGGGGTTTCGTGTTCATAGGTTCCCAAGAATCAAACTCCAAGGTAAAGGTAAAGGTAGACCCCTGCCCCTTTTCGCTGGCTACCTCAATGGTTCCCCCCATGATATCCAATAGCTTTTTGCTAATGGCAAGGCCTAAACCATTTCCTCCATATTTTCTAGAAGAAGTAGCATCTCCTTGGGAAAAAGAATCAAAAATCCTAGGGATGTTTCCAGGACTGATACCCACACCTGTATCCTGTATTTCAAAGCTTAATGTAATCTTATTTTGAAGTTTTTTCATACATTTAACAGAGACATGGACAAATCCCTTTTCCGTAAACTTAACAGCATTTGAGATAAGATTGTTTAGGATTTGTTTGAGGCGGAATTCATCCCCAAGGATATACTTTGGAATTTCCTTATCCACATAGGAGCTAATTTCAAGATCCTTGAGAAAAGCAGTAGATGTAAAAAGTGAAAGGGTTTGTTCTATGGTATCGACTAAAGGAAAACTTCGCTGGACTAACTTTATATTTTCTGTTTCTAATTTAGAAAAATCCAAAATATCCTGGATTAAATTCAATAGGATTTCTGAGGAGAATTTGGCTTCTCGAATATATTCTCGTTGTTCTTCATCTAGTTTGCCCAAAGATAAGAGATCGAGAAAACCAAGTATTCCTGTTAGGGGAGTTCTAATTTCGTGGGAGATATTTGCCAGGAATTGACTTTTTGCGAGGGCAGCTGTTTCAGCCTGTTCCTTTGCTGCTTCCAACTGGGCGGATATCCTTTTTCTTTCTGTAATATCCTTGGCAAAAATTGTAAGACCTACAATGTTTTTGTTTTCATCAAAAACAGGAGACACAGAAAATTCAAACCATAGTTCCCGGTTTTTAAGCTTAAGTTTCTTTTCTGTAGATATTCTCTTGGAAGTATTTAGCACTTCTCTTTCAACAGCTAGAATATCTTCTAAATAATAATCGCCCCACAGCTCGGTACCTGTCTTACCCAGAATTTTCTTTTCCTCTAAGTTAAAGAACTCTTTAAAAGATTTATTGATAAAAACAAATCTACATTCTGTATCCTTTATAACTGCGATATGGGGTATATTGTCTAAAATCGCTTCCAACTGTAAATCTTTACTGATAAATTCTCTCTCCAAAATTTTCATATCTGTTAAATCTTTACAAATGAGAACCATGACAGGAGCAGCATTCCATTGAAATAGACCAATACGAGCTTGTACAGAGAAAACTTCACCGTCTATAGCTTTAAAAGCAATTTCATGGATTGTAAAAGAACCCGTAGTCATTTTTTGGAGTTTTTCAAAAGATGGAAGAGGTGTAGGACTAGTATAAATTTCATTAAATTTCTTTTCTTGTATCTCTTCAAAGTCATAACCAGTTCTATCGATAAAGCGTTGATTGGTATAGAAGATGTCTCCAGTGGAGCCTACAATTAGGATCAGCTCTTCAACGGTATTCATAATAGACGCATGAATGTTCTTTGATAAAAATAGATTTTCATAAAGATTCTCTTTTACTGAATGCTGTAAACACATAATCTGACCTCCTTTACATTTCCATTTTGCATACTATAAACAATAAGTTTCCCGAAATTGCTTTAGCTTCTCAATGGTTATGAGAGCGCTTTCCTTTGTGTGTTGGAGTGTAACCAGATAGGTTTTATTTCCCCAGGGCGTGAAACCCAATACCATGTCCACATTGATGATATACCCTTTGTGACATCGAAAAAATTTATTGCCAAGTTTAGCTTCTAATTTTTCTAAGGGACGATTGGTTTTATATGTGCCTGTAAGGGTATGAATTTCAGTTTTTCGCTCGCTGCGGGTGATCAATAATATTTCAGGTACTTTCACAAGAAGAAGATTTTCATCAGAAGGAATAAGCAGATGCTGACGATTGACATCTAAAGGATCATCCTCAGAATCCTGGGGTCCATCCTCTGGAGAATCGAGAACTGTGTTTTGAGATAAAAAACTCTTGATTCGATCAATGGTCTGCTGAATTCGTTCGAAATCATAGGGCTTTACTAAATAATCAAAGGCATATACATCAAAGGCTTGCTTTGCATAATGTTCATGGGCAGTTGCAAAAATAATAAAAATTTGAGGATTGATATCTGCAATTTCGGGAGCTGCCTCTAAACCACTCATTCTGGGCATATCAATATCTAAAAAGACAATATGAGGCTGTGTTTTTTCGACTAAAGTAATTAACTCTTCCCCGCTCTCCGCTTCTCCCTCTACCACTAAATTTGGGATACGGCTTAACATTTTACGTAGAATCATTCTTTCCAGGCGGCTATCTTCAGCGATTACTACCTTCAACATATGTACATCCACTCCTAGCACTTAGTTATATAAAGAGTAATAAAAGAACTATAAAATAAGGTTATTTAGATTTCAGATATAGAGCCATGAAGTAAACATAATACTATTTTAAACAGAATAACACGGACCAGAATCATAATACAACATCAAAATGACAAAATAAATCAAATTTCGAGAAATGATTGGAGAAGTTTAGAAATAAATGTTGTTGTTTTAAATAATAACACAGGAATCATGTCGAGAATTGTTATAATAACTCGTATAATAAAATAGGACTTTATACTTAGAATCTATATTTCTAACATTATTCTGCAATTATTATAAGGGCATGGAAAACAATTCTTGTAATAATTTGTAGGACACTGTCAATCTTCCGTGATATAATGGAAGAAAATAGGAAGAATTGAGGTGTCCTAATGGAGAAGAAAAAGATTTGGATGATTGTTGCAGTGATTGTAGCAAGTATTGGCGCCACAGTGGTTTTTAGTAAGAGTTTGGCACCTTCATCAAAGGCAGATCAAGCAAGTAATGAACAACTGCTAAAAGAAGAGGACGAGGCTTCTAAAGAAGAACAAATGGAGGCAGCAGTATTGGAGGACAACCGGGTTTATATCAGTGCCAGCAAGCTAAATATTCGTAAAGAAGCACACAAGGATTCAGAGGTTCTAGATAGTTTGATGAAGGGAAGCGGTGTCAGGATAATAGAGGAAAAAAATAATGAAAACAATGAATTATGGTATAAGGTAGCCTATGAAACTGCAAAGGGTGAGGTGGATGGGTGGCTTGCAGCTGCCCATACAGTTAAAGATCGGACGGAGCTTCTAACTGAAGAATTGAAAAAGCTAGATTATTCTCCACAAAATAAGATACATGAGTATGCAAATAATCCCAGAGTAGAGGTGAAGGGTATTTATTTAACAAAATACTCTGCATCCAATAGCCGATTAGATGAATTGATAGAGCTTAGTAAGCGGACGAAAATAAATACCTTTGTGATTGATGTAAAAGATGACAAGGGACACATGCTTTTTAAAACAAAAGCAGCAGAAAAATATAGTCCCAATGCCAATGCCAATGCTACGGTGAAGGATATTGAAGCTCTGGTCAAAAAGTTAAAGGAAAATAACATTTATCTGATTGCCAGGATCGTTTCATTTAAAGATCCGACTTATACCAGTCATCATACAGATAGAGCGATTATCTATAAAGATACAAAAAAACCGTTTACCAATAGTGACGGGTTGATTTGGGCTTCAGCTTACGATCGAGATTTATGGGATTATAATATTGAGGTATCTAAAGAAGCCGCTGCCGCTGGCTTTAATGAAATACAATTTGATTATGTACGTTTCCCTGCCTCAAATGGAGGGAAGTTAGATGCATCTTTGGATTACCGCAATGTCAACGGGGAATCTAAACCTGAAACCATACAAAACTTTCTGAAATATGCCCATAAGGAACTATCTCCCCTAGAGGTCTATATTTCTGCTGACATCTATGGACTAGTAGGCTCCGTTGCGGATGACATGGCTTTAGGACAGTACTGGGAGGCTGTCAGCAATGTGGTGGATTATGTAAGTCCCATGATGTATCCTAGTCATTATGCCAATGGAACCTATGGTCTTTCTGTGCCCGATGCGTATCCCTATGAGACCATTTATAACAGCACAAAGGATTCAGTAGCAAGAAATAAAAATATTCAAACGCCAGGGACCATTCGACCGTGGATACAGGATTTTACTGCACCTTGGGTAAAGGGGTATATCAAGTATGGACCTAAACAAGTAGCAGAGCAGATCAAGGCTATGGAGGAAAATGGTGTGACGGAGTTTATGTTATGGAACGCAGGAAATAAATATTCAGAGGATGCCCTTAAATAACGAACATTTATAGTAACAAAGAAACTATAGACAAGAAGCCTATTGGATGGCTGGATTTCTTAGATAAGATTGACAATCGTCAAATAAGCATATACAATAGGTTTATTAAATAAATAGAGCACTTGTATAATCTTGGGAATATGGCCCAAAAGTTTCTACCTGATAACCGTAAATTATCAGCCTATGAGTGAAAATTGTTCGGCGAAGATGCTGGTTGTATTTTGTTTTTCTTTATGAACTAGCGGTTACAGTTTTCATCATGGTGAAAACTGTAACCGCTAGTTTTTAATATGATTAGGAAAGTACTACTTCTCTAGCATATTTAAAAAAGGGGTTGTAGGGGATGAAATCCCCTGCCATACTCAGAAACCATTTTTATGAACACTTTTACTGGAGGGAAACCATGGAAGCTTTAAAACAAAAAATACGTCAAGAAGGTCAGATATTATCAGATACAGTGCTTAAAGTAGATTCCTTTTTAAATCACCAGGTAGATGTACCCTTTATGATGGAGGTTGGAAAAGAGTTTGCAAGACGATTTAAAGATGATAAGATCACTAAAATTGTTACAATTGAAGCCTCAGGGATTATTCCAGCCATGGCAGCCGCGCAAGCATTAGGAGTCCCCATGGTTTTTGCTAAGAAATCTAATGCGGTTACCTTAGGAGAGGAAGTTTATATACAACAGGTAAAATCCTTTACACGGGGGACTGTATATGATATAAAGCTGTCTAAAAAATTTATAGCTTCAACAGATAGAATTTTGATTATAGACGATTTCCTTGCCTATGGTCATGCGGTATTAGGTCTTGCAGAGATAATTCGGAAAAGTGGTGCTTATTTGGTAGGCGCTGGTATTGTTATTGAAAAAGGATTTCAAAATGGAGGAAAGAATCTCCGTGAAAACGGCATTCGTGTAGAATCTTTAGCTACCATAGAAAAGATGTTTGAAAATAGGATTCTTTTTAAAGAACATGTTTAAGAAAAGAGATAATAATAAAAAAGCGTCCCTAGACGCTTTTTTATATGCTAGAAAAGTACTACTTTTCTAGCATATAAAAAAGGGGTTGTAGGGGATGAAATCCCCTGCCGCCTTCAGGAAGGTGCTCAGACAGCTTTGCTGTCGTCGAAGGAAACCTAGGGTTTCCTAGCGAAAGCGTCGCAGACGCTATTTTTATATGAGACGCAATAATCCTAGACAGATGAGGATAGTGGCTGAAATATATTTTAGAACATGATCACTGGTTATTCGTCCCATTTTTTTTCCTATCAACTCACCTATTTTGAAAAAAAGTATGTTGATGATAAAGATTGAAGTGATGAATAGGAGCATGTGTACTTTTACAATGGAAATAGCAAGGCCTATGGTGAATGCATCCATAGCCAGGGCTATACCAATATATGTGGCTTCTTTGAGTTCGATGACTCCCGAATGATCCCTGTCTCCGCTGGAAGGATCTCGGATAATGTTGATAACAATACCGAATGCTTTGATCGAAATCATTTTAATGGTCTGTTTGCCCTTTCCTGCTGGATAATGACAATCCAAGTAAGCTTGAATAAAAAAAACTATCCCCAAAACCAGAATCAAAGCAGAACTCAATAATTTGGCTTGAAAGATGGTAATAAAGTTTAGGAGTATATTTCCAATTAGAAAGGCTATAGCAAGGAAGAGAAGAGAAATAATGTTAATGAGGAGAAGAGAAAAGAAGGGTACTTTGATTCTTTTCATGCCATAGGTTACTCCTATTCCAAAGGTATCCATACTGATAGAAGCTGCTAGCAATACAGGGTACATAAACATGATATCTCCTCCATTTCCATAAAACCTGGTTTGCTAATTCTATAGTATGTGAGATTGAAAGGAAGCGTTCTAAATTTAAAAGAAGCCCTAGAAATATAAAATTAGGAACAAAAGTATAAATTTAGACATAAACTATGAAATTTCATATTTGAAGGAGTATAATGATAATGGGAAACTTTTACATAAGGAGGAGAAATATATGGTGTTAAAAAAAAGAAGGCTGATAGGATGGGTCATTATCCTGTTCATGATCCTTCTAAACGGTACATTCTTCAGCTATGGAAATTCGGGAGATATTTTTACCGATGTGGAGAGGGGCCATTGGGCAGAAGGGGCTATTTACCAGCTTAAAGCATTAAATGTTGTAACTGGTGGAGGAGATGGCACCTTTGGTATGAATAAAAATATATCTAGGGCAGAATTCATCACCATGCTTATCAAACTGCTAGAGCCAGTCACAGAATACCAGATAGAGATGGGCTTTCAAGATGTAGCACAAGAGAAGTGGTACTATGCAGTGATACAAGAAGCTGTAAATGCAGGAATCATTATACCTGAAGAATATCCAGAACAGAAATTTTCTCCCATGAGGGATATCACCAGAGAAGAGATGGCAGTCATGATTGTACGGGCTTTGGGATATGATAGCTTAGGAAAAGAACTGGCTTCAAGACCTGCCACATTTACAGATGTGAAAAGAAATATTGGATATATCAACATTGCTAAGGATTTGGGAATTATCAATGGGAAAAGTCCTGAAAGTTTCGGACCATCGGCCTTTGCACGGAGAGAAGAGGCTGCGGTAATGATGGTAAAAATGTATGAGGTAAAGAATCGTTCCCTTCATACGCTCCATGGATTTTATGCGATTAATTCTTATCCTCAGCGTGACAAGCTGACAGGTTTTAATTCTATAGCCTTTGGATGGAGCAGTTTAACCTATGAACAGGATAATGATGCCGTTGTGCTGACAATGAAAAGAACAGGCCAGAGTGACTATTATCTCCCAAATGGTTATGAGGAACCCTATAATATGGCAAAAGAAAGGGGCTTAAAAAACTATCTAATGGTTTTTGCCGATGAGAGCAATCGTATTCAAAGGGAAGGGAAAGAAGCAGGAATACTGACCTATCTATTATCCAATGAGGAAAATCAAGAAGCGTTGATAGAACAGATAATAGATGCACTAGAGGCGGCCGAGGAAGGAATGCCCAACTCCTTTGATGGTGTTGTAATAGATTTTGAAGGATTAATGAATCGGGAAAACAATCAGGAGGCTTTTACTAAATTTTTAAAACAGCTAAAGCTAAGATTAGGTGAAAAAAGCAAAGAAATGATGGTTTGTGTACAGCCTGTTAGAAGAGACGGAGTTGCTTATTTTGATGGCTATAACTACAGGGAAATTGGGGAGGCTGCCGATAAGGTAATTCTCATGGCCCATGACTACAGTCCAAAAAGTCTAAATGAACAGGATATAGCTCTTTACAATGGTTATTTCCCCATGGCTCCCATAGATAAGGTCTATGATGCTGTGGCGTACGCCGTAGGTCAGGGGGGGGTCCCCAGAGAAAAGCTTATACTGCAGATTTCACTCAATAAAGAAAAATGGATCGTTAAAGATGGAAAACCCTATCAGCCTAAAAGCACCTATGTTACCTACCAGGATATAGCAGAGATTCTTCAAAGCAATATCCAAGAGCTGCGTAAATTTGACCAAAAGTCCCAATCTCCTTATATTCGATATACTGAAGAGTCGGGGCTGGAGAACATTATTTGGTATGAAGATGCAAAGAGCGTAGAGGCCAAGATTCAATTGGCCAAGTACTTTGGCTTGGAAGGTATTTCTATATGGCGGTTAGGATTGATTGGAGATGATACCCATGATAGGGACAATCGTTATGATCTCAATATATGGCAAAGTATAAGAAATGTCGTCCAAAATCAATAGACATTGTCCGTAGACCCCTAGGGAAGACATCCTATGGGTTCCGTAAAATGCAAAATCTCAAAACTTTCATAAGTTCACATTGACACAAAAGCTTTTGTCATGATAAAATTTATAAGATAAAGCCCTTTAAAAGAAGTCCAGTGAGGCTAACAAGGAGGAAAAAAATGAATAAAAGTCAAGAAATCGCTAAAATGCTATTGGAAATTAAAGCAGTAACACTTACAGATACACAAAATTTATTTCGGTGGGCATCGGGTATTCAATCTCCTATTTACTGTGATAACCGATTGACAATGACCTATCCAGAAGTAAGAGATTTTATTGCCACAGGGTTTGCTGCCTTGATACAAAATCATTATCCTCAAGCTGAAGTATTGGTGGGAACAGCAACAGCAGGGATTCCCCATGCTGCTTGGACAGCACAGAAAATGAATCTGCCCATGGCCTATGTGCGAAGCAGTGCGAAGGAACATGGCAAAGGCAATCAGATTGAAGGGAAAATCCTTCCAGGACAAAAAGTTGTGGTGGTTGAAGATTTACTTTCAACGGGAGGAAGCTCCATGAAGGCTGTACAAGCTTTACGAGAAGCTGATGCAGAGGTGCTGGGTATTGTAGCAATTTTTACCTATGGATTTAAGCAAGTAGATGAATTGTTCAACAAAGAAGGAATCTCTTATCATACATTGACGCACTATCAAACATTGCTTTCCATGGCAAGGGATATGGGTTATGTTCAAAAAGATGACTTGGCCCTATTGGAGCAGTGGAGTAAGGATCCATATATATTTACGGCATAGAAGGAATGAGTCTTCGGACTTATTCCTTTATTTTTTTCTTTTAAAATATAATCTTTAGATCGATGGCGCAAATTTGAGATAGGTGTAGAAATACATCAATTTTTTAAAGGATTTGGGCCTATGGAATTATTGTCATGGACTGGAACTTTGGTGCATAATATACAATATGTAGTGCAATAGGAAAAAAGCAGCACAAGTGGAGGGGTAAAACATGATAACAAAGGTTCAGAAGAGAAATGGCGAGATTGTCGATTTTGATGGAGGAAAAATCAAAGCAGCAATATTCGCAGCGGCCAAATCTGTAGGTGGAAAGGATGAAATGGTAGCACAAAGACTTACTAAAATGGTTGTAGAAATCATCGATGAAACCTATGGAGCAAGTATACCGATGGTAGAGGATATACAAGATACGGTAGAAAAAGTATTGATTGAAGAAGGACACGCAAAAACGGCAAAGGCCTATATTTTATATCGAAAGAAGCATGAAGAGATTCGTGAAGTTAAAAATCTTTTCATGGATGCAGAGCGGATGATTGAAGAGTACGTAAACTTAGAAGACTGGCGGGTTTATGAAAATGCAAACATGGGATTTTCTCTACAAGGATTAAACAATCATATCGTGGAGAGCATCACCAAAAAATATTGGTTGAATAAAATCTATCGTAAAGAATTAAGAGATGCCCATATTAAGGGGGATTTACATATACATGATTTAGGGTTATTAGCACCCTATTGCTGTGGATGGGATTTAGAGGCTTTTTTAAGAAGTGGTTTTAAGGGGGCAAAGGGGAAAATTGAATCCAAACCGCCGAAGCACTTTGAATCGGCACTAGGACAATTGGTGAATTTGTTGTATACATTACAAGGGGAATCAGCAGGAGCTCAAGCAGTATCCAGTATTGATACCTATTTGGCTCCTTTTATCTACTATGATGAATTAAAATATACTCAGGTAAAGAAGGCAATACAAAGATTTGTTTTTAACTTAAATGTACCTACTCGGGTAGGTTTTCAAACGCCCTTTACCAATGTTACCTTAGATATTACGCCCCATCCTCTTTTGAAAAACATGCCAGCGATTATAGGTGGTCAATCCATGGAAAAGACCTATGGTGAATTTCAGAAAGAAATGGATATGTTCAATAAAGCTTACTGCGAAGTCATGATGGAAGGAGATGGAGCTGGTAGAGCCTTTAGTTTCCCAATACCGACCATTAATATTACCCATGATTTTCCTTGGAACTCAGAAGTGGTAAATGCTATTATGGAAATGACAAGAAAGTTTGGAACCCCTTATTTTGCTAACTTCTTGAATGCGGATCTATCACCAGAGGATATACGATCCATGTGCTGCCGTTTGAGACTGGATAATCGTGAGCTAAGAAAAAGAGGAGGAGGACTCTTCGGTGCAAACCCATTGACAGGATCCATTAATGTAGTTACCCTGAATATGGCGAGGATTGGCTACCTTTCTGCAACAAAGGAAGAATTCAAAAGAAAAGTACGGGAATTAATGGAGCATGCCAAGGAAATCTGTGAGAGCAAAAGAGATGTTTTAGAAAAATACATGGATGCAGGACTTTACCCCTACTCTCGTTTTTATCTGCAGGGGGTAAAAGAGAATATGGGACAATATTTCAAAAACCATTTTTCAACCATTGGTCTTAATGGAATGAATGAGGCCTGCGTCAATCTTCTAGGAGTAGACATTACTACGGAAGAGGGCAATGAATTTGCTGTAGAAGTTATGGAGTTTATGAACAGGGTGATACAGATTTTTCAAGAGGAGACAGGAAGCCTATGGAACTTGGAGGCTTCTCCTGCGGAAGGGGCAGCATATCGTTTTGCTCGACTAGATAAAAAAATGTATCCAAATATATTCACCCAAGGGAAAGAAGAGCCTTACTATACAAATTCTACTCAGTTGCCAGTCCAACACACCAAGGATATTTTTGAGGCTGTAGAGCTTCAAGAGAAGCTGCAATCTTTGTATACAGGGGGAACGGTACTCCATGGATTTATTGGAGAAGAAATCGACAATATTGAAAGCTGTAAACAATTAATAAAAGGAGTTATGGAAAATAGCAGTATTCCATATATCACCATTACACCCACCTTTTCTATCTGCGATGAGCATGGCTATCTATCAGGAGAGCACTTCCAATGCCCTTACTGTGATAGGGAAGCAGAAGTGTGGTCTAGGGTGGTTGGTTTCCACAGACCAGTGCAAGCTTGGAATAAAGGAAAGCAGGAAGAGTTCAAGGATAGGCAGGAATTTGATTATCAGCACAGCTTAAAGCAGAAAGAGGAAGACAGTTATGAAATAAAAATTGGATAGGATGAGCAGAAATGCTGTTTATGGGGCAAGAAAAAAGTTCTTTTGTAGATTATCCTAATAAAATCTGTACCGTATATTTTGTTGGAGGATGTAATTTCAGATGTCCTTACTGTCACAATGGGCCATTGGTGAAAGGAGAAGGAAGGCCTATCACAGAGGCTGAAGCGATTGGATTTTTAGTAAAAAGAAAGAAATATGTTGATGCGGTTTGCATTTCTGGGGGAGAACCCACTCTATATGAAGGAATCTATGATTTCATTGGTAAGATTAAAAAAGAAGGTTTTTTTGTAAAACTGGATACCAATGGAACAAACCCTAAAATGGTAAAAAGGCTATTGGAGGAAAGATTAGTGGATTACATGGCTATGGACATAAAGGCACCACTCGTCAAATATGATGAAGTTGCAGGGGTGCATGTACCCATAGAAGCTATCCAAGAAACAATGGCTTACATGCAAAGAAGGGCAGGCCTTGATTATGAGTTTCGTACAACGGTATGTAAGGAACTGCTGACGAAAGAGGATATATTGGAGATTGCCAAAGGGATAAAAGGAACCAGACGCTATACCCTGCAGAACTTTCGAGATGGTACAACAGTTCTGGGGGGAGCAGGGAAGCTTCATCCCTTTGAGATAGATCTTTTAGAAGAAGTTGAAAAGGAGATCAAAGGCTTTTTTGACACCCTGATCATAAGAAAATGAAAAGAGCCTATAATAGAGGAACGTTATTTACTTCCCTACTATAGGCTCTTTAGATCCTTAAAACCCATATAAAATCAAAGAAACATGACGTTGGAAAAAGGATATAATTGCTTTGAGGAATGGGACTGTGCTATTATATATGAGTAGGTTTTTTAAAATATATTAATTCAAGGGGGGATTATTATTTTCAAAAGTATTTACATTAAACCTTCCTTCCTATATGAGGAGAGTATATCAAAAAATCGCAGCAAATACTTCATCCTAATTGTTTGGGGACTTATGCTTGTATCATTTGGTATGACTATGGATACCCCAGAGAAAATTCTTTCAGGGCTTTATCGTATCATTATAGAGCCGGATTTCTTGGTGACAGACTATGTAAGTGTTGGAGGATTAGGTGCGGCTTTTGTAAATGCAGGGTTTTTGATGCTTCTGTCAGTAGGGATGTTATACCTATTAGATATTAAAATAACAGGAGCTTCCATATCTTGTATATGGCTGATGGCTGGATTTGGACTTTTTGGAAAGAACCTTTTAAATATTTGGTTTATTATTTTGGGCGTATGGTTTTTTGCCCGAGTCCAGAAGGAAAAATTTAGCAAGTACTTGTATATTGCCCTTTTTGGGACGAGCTTGGCACCTACAGTTACCCAGATGATGTTTGGTCTGAATATGTCAAAAAGCTTCAGCATCCCCTTGGGCATACTTACGGGGATTGCCATCGGATTCATTCTCCCGCCTCTTTCTTCTTATATGATGAGAATGCATCAAGGCTTTAATCTTTATAATATCGGGTTTACAGCAGGAATAATTGGAACCATTCTCGTTTCAATCTTTAAATCCTATGGTCTTGACATGGATACCCGAATGATCTGGTCTACAGAATATCAGGATGTCCTATTGGCCTTTTTGATGGTCATGTTTTTAATTACCCTAGGCATAGGTTATATATATAATGGAATGTCTGTTAAAGGATTATCAAGGATATATAAATACTCAGGAAGGGCCGTGACAGACTTCGTAGTATTAGAGGGATTTCCGATTACATTGATCAATATGGGAATCAATGGACTATTTGCAACGGCTTATGTAATTCTTATTGGTGGAGAGCTAAATGGACCTGTAATAGGAGGAATTTTCACCATTGTGGGATTCAGTGCTTTTGGAAAGCATTTGTCCAATATACTACCTATTTTTGTGGGAGTAGCTTTGGGCGGCATGTCAAAGCTGTGGCAACTGAGTGATCCTGGTATGGTGATGGCGGCCCTCTTCGGGACTACCTTAGCACCTATTGCTGGACAGTTTGGATGGTTTTATGGAATCCTTGCAGGATTTTTGCATTCTGTTGTTGTACAGAATGTAGGCTATCTTCATGCAGGCTTAAATTTATACAACAATGGGTTTTCTGGCGGACTGGTAGCGGCAACACTCATTCCAATCATTGAAGCTTTCAAGAAGGAGGAGTAAAATGAAACACGAAAGGTTAAAAATATCTAAGATTGTTGAAGAACTCATGAACTATTTCTTCTATATGGGAGCGGCTGAGATGAGTTTTAAGGTAAAAGAGACAGAAGCGTATTTTGAAATATACTGTAAAAGCGACTATAAAGAAAATTCTTTAAAAAAGCTTGAAAAATTGGTAAAACTATTAAATTGTACAAAACATGAAGAGCTAGAAGAATTCTATTGGACGCTGACAGGAGACTGCGATGTGGCCAATGAATTAAGCTTGGTGGGCATGATGATCGACAAAGCCACTGTAAACTATAGCCTTGATGGAGATATAGAGGTGACACTCTATAGAAATAAGCCATAAAGCATAGGGATACAAAAGAGGACCTTTTGATATAGAAAAGATCCTCTTTTGTATATGGAATATTTTTATCCCTTATCAATAGCATAATAATTAATTAAACTGCCGGCTAAGATAATATCCTTTTCGTCTTGAGAAAGATCATGGACATGGAGGAGAATATTACGGCTTCCGTGTGGGCTGATGCACACTGCAGGAATATCTTCTTGTCCATTGAGAATTGCGTCACGAATACCCTTTATAAAGATATAATCTCCTATTTGAAAATCCTGGCTTTGCTCCTGAGAGATAGTAAAAGGGAGCATGCCCCAATTGATTAAGTTACTACGATAGCGTTTTGTAGCGTACTCGATGGCAATATTGGCAAGGCCTCCTAAAACTTTCTGGCAGGAAGCGGCCTGTTCTCTGGCGGAACCATCTCCAGGCTTTCTTGCAAAAATAGTACTGCCAAAATGGGTTGTTTTTAAAGTTTCTTCAAGGAATGCATGGGATAGGCTTTCCACTCCGGTACCTTTGGACAGTATTTCTTTAATGTTTTCAAGCTCTACACTTCTATCACCTTTTACAAAACACTTAATTTTTTCATTTAAATTTTGCACAGATTTAGCGCGCTCCACATAATGAGGATCCTTTCTGGATAAAGTAAACTCTGCCAATTTCAAAGGATTTGAACGATAGGAGGAGGTCTCCCCTGATGGAATCAATTCATCGGTGGTTGTAATGGGATCTTGTATCACCGATACCAGCTCTAACAGAATATTTTCTGAAAGAGAATCCATCCTAGGCCAATCTGCAATATTTGGACCGTACTTTAATTGTTCTTGAGGCTGAGGCATATGAAAACCCTTATAAACTCTATTTTTATAGACTTCTTCCCTAAAAGTATATCCTATAGCTGTATTTGGCAAATTGATTTCTGTAGCAGGGGTTAAAAAACCGCTATTAGCAGCAGTGGCAGCGATGGATAGAGCATCCATTAAGGCAACCGATGCAATCTGTCCAGAACTAGGCTTGGAGCCTTCTCTATTTGGAAAATTTCTGGTAGTATGCCTAATGCTGAGACTGTTGTTTGCTGGTACATCGCCTGCTCCGAAACAGGGTCCGCAGAAGGCTGTTTTCATAGTAACGCCTGCTTTCATTAGCTCCAATGCCGAGCCATTTTGAACCAATTCCATATAGATAGGCTGGCTTGCAGGATAGATGCTCATATTGAAGTAGTCACTGCCAATAGCCTGTTGACTTAATATATGAGACATTTTTACAATATTTTCATAGGTTCCCCCAGAACATCCAGCTACAATTCCTTGATCAACCTTGATTCTTCCATTGGACAACTTATCGGTAAGCTGAAATTGAATATTAGGGTTATCAATTTGTTTTTGCCCTTCCGCCTCTATGGTCCTTAAAATGTCTATTGTATTTTGATTAAGCTCAGAGATTGTAAATACATTGCTAGGATGAAAGGGAAGAGCAATCATTGGTTGAATCTTACTCAAATCAACATGAACAAGCCCGTCATAGTAGGTAAGTAAACCAGGCTCTAATTTAGAATAATCCTGTGGGCGTCTGTGGATTTCATAGTATTCTTGAACCTTATCATCGGTACACCATATGGAGCTTAAACAGGTGGTTTCTGTAGTCATTACATCGATGCCGTTTCTAAAGTCAACAGATAAATTAGAAATACCTGGACCTACAAACTCTAGAACTTTATTTTTTACAAATCCCTTATCAAATACTGCTCCTATGATGGCTAAGGCCACATCTTGGGGGCCTACACCAGAGGCTGGTGTACCTTCCAAGTATACGGCAACCACTTCTGGATAAGTGATATCATAGGTTTTATCAAGCAGTTGTTTTACAAGCTCAGGACCACCTTCGCCAATGCCCATCGTTCCCAATGGACCGTATCGCGTATGGCTGTCAGAGCCTAATATCATGCTGCCGCAAGCGGTCATCATCTCCCGCATGTATTGATGGATTACTGCCTGGTGAGCAGGGACGTAGATCCCACCATATTTTTTTGCTGCTGAAAGCCCGAAAAAATGATCATCCTCGTTAATCGTTCCGCCTACAGCGCAAAGGCTATTGTGACAATTGGTCAGTACATAGGGGAGAGGAAATGATTCTAATCCACTGGCCTTCGCCGTTTGAATAATACCTACATAGGTAATATCATGGGATGCTAGGGAATCGAATTTGATTTTTAGATTTTGTTCACTATCTGTGGTGTTATGATTCATGAGAATACGGAAAGTTATTGTGTTTTTTCGGGCCTTTTCTATTTTATATAATTCCTTTATGTTCATATCTGAATGTTCTGTATTTTGCACGAGAGAGTATAAATCCTCTTCTGAAAATTGGCTTTTATGGCCTAATAGGATGCTGCCATTAAATAGGTAAATACCTCTATCTATAACATCTATCATTTTACGACCCCCTTATGTGTTGTCAGTCTATTGAGTGAATGAGTTTCTGATATATTATATACTATTATACAAAAAACAATTTCCCTTTACAATAAAAACTTGCATGCAAATATACAATTATACAAA
>JBFNEZ010000012.1:0-46500 GCA_040797825.1 Thermotaleaceae bacterium
AATAAAAAAACTCTCTGAAAAGAGAGTTTTTTTATTGAAGTTCTATTTTGTAATGGTTACAGTTTGAGTTGCAGCATCCCATACTACCTTTGCATCAAAGGCTTCACTAATAAATCGTACAGGTACAACAGTTCTTCCGCCAATGACTTTTGCTGGAACATCCAAGCTGATAGATTTTCCGTCCTTTGTTGCCGTAGATTTACCGATGGTTAATACTACTTTGGAGCTGCCCTTTGTAGCTGTTACTGTCTTTGTAGTAGCATTCCAATCTAGTTTTGAACCAAGGGCTTCTATGATAGCACCGGCAGGAACTAAAATTCTGCCATTGTCGTTTACTGGTTTTGTATCAAAGGCTACTTTTTTGCCGTTAACCGTTACTGTTATCTCTGAAGGTGTTTGCGCCTTAGGTGCCTCAACAGCAGCAGCCTCTTTTACAGTGATATAGTCTTTAGAAACAATTTTTTGACCCTCAGCACTAAGAATAAAATCAATAAATGCTTTTACATTTCCAGTAGGTTCTGCCTTTGTAAGGTAGAGGAAGGGTCTAAAAATAGCATATTTTTTAGCCTTAATATTTGCCTCTGTAGCGTCAACACCATTAATTTTTACAGCGCTTACAGTATTGTCCATTGCACCTAAAGAAATATAACCGATTGCATCGGGCGTTACAGATACAGTTTGCTTAACAGCTCCTGTAGAAGGTTGTGTAATGGCTTTGCTTGTAGTATTATCTACAGTCTTGCCGCTGGCATCTTTGGCTTCAATACCTGTAATCTCAATAAAAGCACCTCTTGTACCGGAACCTTGCTCTCTACTTACCACAACGATAGGTTTGTCTGCGCCTCCAAGATCCTTCCAATTGGTAATTTCTCCGATAAATATTTTTTTAACTTGTTCCATTGTTAAGTCTTTTACCTTGTTAGATGGGTTTACAACAACAGCGATTCCATCTAAGGCGATTTCAAATTCTTTTAGACCCTTTTCACTATCTTTTAACTCTCTAGAAGATGCGCCAATATCAGCGATACCGTCGGCAGCAGATTTTACCCCAACACTGGATCCCCCGCCTTGAACCTCAATTTTAATGTCCTTATGGCTTTTCATAAATTCTGCAGCCAGTTCCTCAGAAAGTGGCTGTACAGAGGTAGAGCCTGCGATGACAACTTTAGTTTCTGCTGCAAAAACTGGAGCCATAGGTATAAATAGAGATAAAAGCATTGTCAACAGAACCAGTTTGCTGATTAATTTTTTCATGAAAAATTTCCCCCTATTTTTGATTATTTTACTTTGTAAGAACTGGATTTTTATTCCTTGTCCTTCTAAAATGTATTATAATTCATAGAAAAATGAAGTGGAATAGGCTTGACGGAATGTTAACACAATTTACCATTATTTAACACAAACAACTAAAAATTTGAGGAATGAATAACTTTTTTTTATAGCATACTTGTGGCAGAATAATAGATAAGGAAGAAAGAAGGTATAGGAGGGTTAGTATGTCAAAAGAAAAAGCAAAAAAAGATATTGTGAATCGATTAAAAACCATTCAAGGACATATTACAGGAATTGAGAAAATGATAGAAGAGGATAAAGCCTGTGAGGAGATATTATTGCAAATCGGAGCGATCAAAGCATCCATCCATAAGGTAGGATTGGTTATTATGGAGGAACATGCGAAGGATTGCCTGATCAACACGGAAGAAGGAGAATGCATCAGCAGGGAAAAGGTAGAGAAGGTATTCAATACAATTATAAAATATGCCAAATAAAAGGAGTCAAGGCTTGCTTTTTAGTTCAGTTTTCCAAACTAAGTTTTGCAGCTTAGGATAGGCTTTCAAAAGTCCATAGATTAAAAGGGGTTTACTAAATTTTAGAAGGCCTGCTCTTCTGGCATAGGTACCTCCCACAATCATGGATAAATTTACAGTCTCCATAGTATCCACATAGAGAAGCTGTTTGGGATTTTGCTTGGACATATCCAAAGTGCTGTGAAGGGCATTTAAAAACATCCTTGGAGCATATCTCCTGCCTAGGGAATAGATTTCATTTTCATAATAGTCTTTTCCATGAAAAACTAAATGACCCTCTTGACCAGGATAAAACTTATCTAAACTAAGGAAGTTCTGTATTTCTTCCTTCTTGACAGCACCTTCTCTAGGGAGCTGGCTTAAATGAATGGCAGCTGCTATAACAGCACCATAGGTGCCGCCAATATCATGATAGATTACATACAAATAATTCATTCCTTTCTAGAGGGGTTTGGGATAAGATTTTCAATTTATTGTTATCCGATGGAAATGAATTTATACTATCTGCCTAGGGGCCTTTGGTTACAAAGAATTACATTCTTTTTAAGAATTGATGACAATGGCTTAGAATCATAGAAGCTATGGTACAATAGGGTTACCCAATCATATTTTATACCACTTTATCTCATAGTTTTGAGCTATGAAAAGGATGCTGTTTTTCAGCATCCTTATTTTTGATCTTATTCATGCATAGGGAAGTAAAATGAGCACTAATAGAAGGAAAAACATTAAAAAACTAGTAGGGTTATTCAAACAATAGGGTGTATCCCTCATAATAAGTATCAGCAATAAAAAGAAAAATAAGAGGCTGTCACCTGAAAACACTTTTATTCTGGAACTTGCCATATACACACCTCCTTCTCCATTAGTATATTCCTAGCCCTGAAGGGATGTACCTATTTGATGGCTAAAGAGAGACAAATGTGAGAGAACAAAATAATAATAGGGTTGGATATACAACTTACAAAAATTGTAATACACAAAGAATATAAAATATGATATTATGTAAACCATAGTGCCAAAATGCAATTATTATTTAAAATGAAAGGTCTTTTTTCACAAAAACAGAAGAAGGAGGAAAGGAACCATGGAGAAAGTAAAAAAAGTACAAAACTCAGGGAAAAAGGGTTTCTTCGGTATCTTTTTGGATATGGTTGAAAAGGTTGGAAATAAATTACCCCATCCTGTGACACTTTTTGTACTCTTTAGTATTGCTGTCATTGTTATCTCTGATTTAGCAGCACGGGCAGGTGTTTTCGTAGAATTTGATATGGTTGATAGAACCACCGGTGAAATAAAGCTGACCACAATCGAAGCCATCAGTCTGTTAAATCCTGCTGGTATCCGTTATATGTTCTCTAAAGCGGTATCTAATTTTACAGGCTTTGCTCCCCTCGGTACGGTACTGGTAGCCATGTTAGGGGTTGGGGTAGCTGAGGGAACTGGATTAATTCAAGCACTGTTAAGAAAGTTGGTTTTGAGTACACCAAAGGGATTGATTACTGCAGTAGTGGTATTCGCTGGGGTTATGTCCAATGTGGCCTCTGATGCAGGATACGTTGTTCTAGTTCCTCTAGGTGCTATTATTTTCTTAAGTTTTGGCCGTCATCCTTTGGCAGGTCTTGCTGCAGCTTTTGCAGGGGTATCTGGAGGATTTAGCGCCAACCTACTGGTAGGAACGATTGATCCCCTTTTAGGAGGTATCAGTACAGAGGCTGCTAAGTTGTTTAGCCCAGGATATACAGTAGCACCTACTGCCAACTGGTATTTTATGATTGCATCTACTTTTTTAATCACGATCCTGGGAACCATCGTTACAGAAAAAATTGTTGAGCCAAGACTTGGAACCTATAAAGGAAATGCTCAGGTAGAATTACAAAATCTATCTCAAGCAGAAAGAAAAGGGATATGGGCTTCAGCGATTGCCATGTTTTTATTTATTGGATTCATCGTATTATTGATTGCACCAAGCAATGGTATTTTAAGGCACCCAGAAACAGGAGCTATTTTGGGACAATCACCCTTTATGGATGGATTGGTGCCGATTATCGCCCTATCCTTCTTAATTCCTGGTGTGGCCTATGGTGTTTTTGCAGGAACGATTAAAAATGATAAAGATGTTGCCAGCGCCATGGGAAAAGCCATGAGCACTATGGGAGGATATTTGGTATTAGCCTTTGCAGCAGCACAGTTTGTGGCATACTTTGGGTATTCCAACCTGGGAACCATATTGGCTGTAAAGGGAGCTGACTTCCTTAAAGCTACAGGAATGACCGGATTCCCGCTGATTCTTGGATTTATTATCGTATCAGCATTTATTAACCTGTTTATTGGATCTGCTTCTGCCAAGTGGGCCATCATGGCACCTATCTTTGTACCGATGCTAATGGCTGTAGGCTATTCTCCAGAATTTACACAGATAGCATACAGAATCGGAGATTCAACGACAAACATCATTTCGCCTTTGATGTCTTACTTTGCTGTAATAGTAGCCTTTGCAGAAAAATATGATGAAGATACAGGGATTGGAACCCTTATTTCGACCATGGTTCCGTATTCCATCCTATTCCTACTAGGCTGGTCTGTGCTTCTGATCGTTTGGTATTTTTCAGGATGGCCCATTGGACCTGGAGCCATGATCCATCTATAAAAAATCCTAGATTGTATTGCTCTCAGAGAACAAAATATTCAATTAACCCCTCAGGATCCTTTTCGTAGTAATTGAAAGGCTATGAGGGGTTTTTTATTAAAGGAGAAGCATGCATGATTTTACCCTCTATAATCATAGAATTATGTATGAAAAGAAGGGAAATATGAAACCTTAGAGAATAGGATAAAGAATAAGGCAGCTTACATAGAAAATGGAGGGAGAATTATGGTTAATAGAGAACGTATTGTGGGAGAATTCATAAAGTATGTACAAATTGATAGTTTAAGCAAACAAGAGGGAAATTTTGCACGATTCATTTCAGAAGAGTTAAAGTCCATAGGGCTAGAGGTATATGTGGATGATGCTGGTAAAAAAGTAGGCTCCGATACAGGAAATATCATTGGCCGTCTAGAGGGAACCAAGAAGGCTGCACCTATCCTTTTTAGCTGCCATATGGATACCGTTACTCCTGGATTGGGAATTAAACCTATTATCAAGGATGATGTAATATATAGTGACGGAACTACCATTTTAGGAGGAGACAACAAGGCGGGGATTGCCGCTGTGATAGAGGCTTTAAGGATTATCCAAGAGAAAAAGCTGGAGCATGGAACCATTGAAGTAGCCTTTAGTATTGCAGAAGAAGGCGGCCTCATGGGAGCTAAAAATTTAGATTATAGCAAGATTGAATCAAAGCTGGCCTTTGTATTAGACAGCGGCGGTTCACCAGGAGAAATTATTATCCAAGGTCCTGCCCAAGATAAAATCAATGTAAAGGTTATTGGAAAGCCCGCCCATGCTGGTGTAGCCCCAGAGGAGGGTATCAGCGCCATTCAAGTGGCTGCTGCAGCGATCAGTAAAATGAAGCTTTTAAGAATCGATGAAGAAACAACTGCTAATATTGGTTCTATCCAAGGAGGTCAGGCAACCAATATTGTATGTCCTGAGGTAGAAGTTAAAGCAGAGGCTCGAAGTCTAAGCAATGCAAAACTGGATCTGCAAACTGCCCATATGGCAGCCTGCTTCAAAGAGGCAGCAGAGGCCTTTGGCGCAAAGGCAGAAATTGAAACAGAGAGGATGTACGGAGCTTTTTCCGTAGAAGAGACCGATGAGATTGTTGCGCTTGTGAAGAAGGCCTGCGAAAGGATGGGTGTTAAGGCTTATACAGGTTCCACAGGGGGAGGCAGTGATACCAACATTCTAAACAGCAATGGCATTAAAGCCGTAAACCTAGGAATTGGAGAAAAGAAACCCCACACCTTAGAAGAGCATCTAAAAATAGAAGATTTGGTTCATTCAGCGCAATTGGTACTGGAAATTATTCAGACCGTTGAATAAATTCAAAGCCCATAGAATTGTAAAAAGAGCGTCCTAAGACGCTCTTTTTACAACTTGAATAGACCTATTGTTTTTTCAGGGTATAGGTATAAGGAGGACTGCCTCGATGAAAAATAAGAAGGGAAAGGATGGAAGGAAAAAGAAATGAATATGCATCCCATTGCAGTCATATCCCCATTAATCTTGATAATGATTGTATATTTTTATATCCAGGGAAATGTCCCTAAAATCAATTCTGTCACCATTCGGTCTGATAAACTGCCTTCTACAGCAGAATTACGGATTTTGCAGATATCAGACTTGCACGGAAAGCAGTTTCCCAGAGGCTGCAAACAACTTTTGAGAAAGATTGAAAAGCTCAGGCCTGAGATTATTGTTATGACAGGAGATATGATTGATGTCAATACCAGAAAGTTTGGAGCCGTATACAGCTTTATTGAGGCACTTCAGCAGATACAGCCCCATATTTATTATGTCTGTGGAAATCATGAACGGAAAAATCCTCTAGGCTCAGCCTTTGTAAACGGCCTTGCTGTTAAAGGGGTGTATATACTAAACAATCGAAATACGCTTTACAAAAACAAAGAGATAAGTCTCTGCCTATGTGGTGTAGACGATCCCCATACAAAGCAGGATCGGTTGGAATTAGCGATGAAAGGTGTGGACGATGAAAAATATATCCTTCTCTTAGCCCATTCACCTAAAATTATCAATCGAAGGGGTCCTGTGAAAGCAGATTTAATTCTTAGTGGTCATACCCATGGGGGACAAATTCGTCTTCCCTTTATCGGTGCTGTGATTTCTTCAGGTGATGGATTTTTTCCAAAGTACAATAAGGGATTATATTTTTTATCTGAAAATCAATTGCTTCATATTGACAGCGGTCTAGGGACAAGACTCATTCCAATTCGAGCCTTCAATAGAAGTCAGGTAAGTATTCTTTATCTCAAGGGACCATCCTAGGGCGCCCATCTCATGGGTGCCGAAAAATTCCAGTATAAAAGATAATTCTTCCATAGAAAAAACTGTTGCAATTCTTATAAAAATAGTTTTTAATAGATCTATTGGCAATAGACATGCAAAATAGGTGGATAAATATACAGTAGAATAAGATAAAGGAAGGACGTGGAATCATGAGAAGATTAGATCATAATCAAGCCCCGCTATTTGAAGCGATGAAGGCCTATCATAATAAAAATGTAGTTCCCTTTGACGTGCCTGGTCACAAGCATGGTAAAGGAGCTCTAGAGTTGGTTTCCTACTTTGGTAGTACCATGTTGGAGTTAGATGTAAACTCCATGAAGGATTTGGACAATGTAAGCAATCCTATTGGTGTCATTCGAGATGCAGAGGAGCTGGCAGCCGATGCCTATTATGCAGATCATGGATTTTTTCTAGTTAACGGGACTACTGCAGGGGTTCAAGGGATGATTATGAGTGCCTGTGAGCCTGGAGATAAGATTATTCTCCCTAGAAATGCCCATAAATCAGCTGTAACAGCATTAATTCTAAGCGGTGCTATTCCTGTATATATACAGCCTGAGGTTAGTGAAGACCTGGGAATTGCCATGGGTGTTAGCTTAGAAAGCGTCGAAATGGCCATAGCAAGACATCCCGATGCCAAAGCAATATTTTTGATTCATCCTACCTATTATGGGGCTGTATCCGATGTAAAAGCCATTGTTAGAACCGCCCACAAATATGGTATGGCTGTGCTTGTGGATGCAGCCCATGGTGCCCATTTGAACTTTCATCCAGAACTGCCCTCCGATGCCATTGCCCTAGGCGCTGATATGTGTGCTGTGAGCACTCATAAAACAGGAGGATCCCTTACACAAAGCTCTCTGCTATTGTTACGAGAGGGGATTATAGATGCTAAGACCGTAAAGACTACCTTGAATCTGATGCAGACTACCAGTGCCTCCTATTTACTCATGGGAAGCATTGATGTAGCAAGGAAATTTTTGGTAACCCAAGGAGAAGAAATGCTGACAGAAGTGCTTCGTCTCAGCCGATGGGCTAGAAGTGAAATCAATAAGATTGAAGGCTGTTATGCCTTTGGGAAGGAATTAATGGGAACCCCCGGTGTTTTTGATTTTGATGAGACCAAGCTGGGCATTCATGTAAGAAATCTTGGACTGACTGGCTTAGAGGTCTATGATATCCTTCGGGATGAATATAATATCCAGACAGAATTAGGGGATCTATACAATGTACTGGCCATTGTAAGCTTAGGAGATACCCAGGAATCCTTATCCGCCTTGGTTACGGCCATGGAGGATATCGCTATGAAATATCGTAGAAGCGATGAAATAAAGCTTTCAAAGGGAATCTTAAAAAATCCGGATATTATTGTATCCCCAAGGGATGCCTACTACAGCGAAAAGAAGATTGTACTTCTAGAAGAGGCAGCAGGGGAAGTAAGTGGAGAATCTATTATGGCCTACCCACCAGGAATACCTATTGTTACCCCAGGGGAAAAGATAACAAAAGAGATGATTGAGTATATTCAGATGCTGAAGGAAGAGGAGAGTTTGCTGCAGGGAACAGAAGATGCCTATGTGAATCACATTAAGGTACTTGGTATGGGAGGATCCCGATAGGAAGAGCTTCAAGATTAAGAACACAGAAAAGTGTTCTTTTTTTTAAATTAAAAATTGAGAAAATGAATCCATAGGGTTATAATTATAGTTGAATATAAAATATTTACCATTTATGGGATAAAATCCATGAAAGCTTATTGAAGAAAATTACATAAACAGGAGATTTCACACTATAATCGAAGAGAAAACACATAGGAAGGATATGGTTTCTTAACAAGGATAAATTGAAAGAGAATAGGTCAAAAAAGGGATAAAACGACCTTGGATTATCCTTTAAAAAAATAATATAATTTGAAGATAGCTAAATGAATAAAAGAATAATAGCAATCATAATTATTAGTGAAATTCCCTATTACTGACTATTGAATGAGGAGTGGAAAAAATGAAAGTAGGCATTCCCCGAGCGCTGTTGTACTATTATTATTACCCCTTTTGGAAAACTTTTTTTGATGCTTTACATGTGGAGACGGTGCTTTCTGAGCCTACATCAAAGGGAATTATGAATAAGGGTGTGGAATTCTCTGTTCCTGAAATATGTGTCCCTATCAAAGTGTTTATTGGACACGTGGCCAGTATTCTCCCAAGGGTAGATTATATCTTTGTGCCAAGAATGGTTTCTATTTCAAAAAACGAATATTTTTGTCCTAAATTTATGGGACTACCCGATATGATTAAGTACACAGTACCTGGGGCTGAAGGGAAAATATTAAGTCCTAAAATTCAATCGGACAGTGATAGCATTGCTGATCCTAAGTATTATTTTGAAATAAAGAATCAATTAGGCATCAGCAGCTGGGATTTGCAGAGAGCTCTAAAAAAGGCGGATAAGGTATGGAAAGAATTTAGACAACTGAGCAAAGAAGGATATGTGTTATCCGATGCTTTAAAAGTATATAATGGAGAGAAAATAGAAAATAGAGAGACCCATAAGTCAAAGGACTCCATTACCATTGGCTTGATGGGTTATGTTTATGATATTTACGATGGATTTGTGAGTATGAATATCATTGATAAGCTCAAGGAGGCTGGGGTAAAGATCATTACCTTCGAGATGCTGGAAGAAAAACAGCTTCTTCAGTCTCTTGGCTTTATGAAAAAACAATTATTTTGGACCTTTAGCAATAAGCTTTTAGGGGCCGGCTATCATTTCTATCAGGATCCAACCGTGGATGGAATTATTCAGGTTACAGCCTTTGGCTGTGGACCGGATTCCATGATTGGAAAGATGATGGAGCTGGACGGCGTCAAGTATAACAAGCCATTCATGACAGTTCGTGTGGATGAACATACAGGGGAAAGCCATCTTCAAACAAGGGTAGAGGCCTTTGTAGATATGATTCTTCGCAAAAAGCGGGAAGAGGGAGGTGGATACCGTCATGAAAGTGACCTTTCCGTATATGGGAACAACGCTGGTCTATAGAAAGCTAGTGGAGCTGCTGGGTCATGAAGCCATATCTCCTCCGAAGCCCAGCCAACGAACCATTGATTTAGGGGTAAAGCATAGCCCTGAATTTGCCTGTTATCCCATGAAGGTAATCATGGGGAGCTATTTAGAAGCGGTGGAGAAGGGTGCAGAGGTAATTCTCACCTCTGGAGGCCATGGTCCTTGCCGAGCAGGCTTTTATGGCGAAATGCACAAACGAATTTTACAAAATTTGGGATATAACGTAGATCTAATGGTCTTTGATTCTATTCGCAGAGACTATAGAACCGTGATAGCCAATGTAAAGAGGCTGAAGGCCCATAATTCCTGGAGACAAGTCTGGAAGGTGCTGAAATTGGCTTATAAAATGGCCCATCAAATTGATAAATTGGAGATGCAGCTTCAAACCAAACGAGCCTATGAGCTCCATAAGGGCAGCTGCAGCAAAGCCTGGGAGAAAATCCAGCGAATTTATGAGACCGTAACCTCGGAAACAGAGCTGATCCAGGTACACCGTCAATCCCAGGCATTAATCGATGACATTGAAATAAAAAACCTGCCAGAGGAACAAAAGATCCGGATTGGAATCGTAGGAGAAATATATGTGGTGATGGAGTCCTCCGTGAATATGAAGCTGGAAGAGACCTTGGGAAGCCTAGGTTGTGAGGTAAGAAGAGGCCATTATTTATCCCATTGGATTGAAGAAAATATTATACCAAAGCCCTTTAGTAAATCTAGAGAAGGAGAAATTCTTAAAAAGGGTGAAAAGTATATTGAGATACAAATTGGCGGCCATGCTAAAGAAACCATGGGTCATATTGTAGATTATCATGAACAGGGATTTGATGGCATCATTCATCTGATGCCCTTTGGATGCTTGCCAGAACTGGTCTCCCAAAGCATCATGCCCAAATTAATAGAAGATACAGGTATGCCTGTATTGACCATTGCTCTGGACGAGCAAACGGGACTGGCCAACAATTTAACGAGAATAGAAGCTTTTTTAGATTTGATTCGCAATGGGAAAAAGAATAAACTGGGCAAGGTATCCTAAAGGGTGGAGGCATAGAGATGGATAAGATATTCTTAGGAATTGACGTAGGATCAGTAAGCACCAATGTGGTTGCCATTGATGAAAAGCTTCAGGTATTATCCAAACAGTATATTCGTACCAATGGGCAACCCTTGGATTCGGTAAAAGCAGGAATACGCAAGCTTCGGGAGGATTTAGGAGGAAAATATCAGGTTGCTGGTGTTGGAGCTACTGGCAGTGGAAGACAGCTAATAGGGATCATGGTAGGGGCTGATGTTATAAAAAATGAAATTACTGCCCATGCCACAGCTACCATTAACTATGTCCCAGGGACCAATACCATTTTCGAAATTGGAGGACAGGATTCCAAAATCATTTTTTTGAACAATGGATTGATTACAGATTTTGCCATGAATACGGTTTGTGCTGCAGGAACGGGATCCTTTTTAGATCATCAAGCGGAACGACTGGGAATTCCTATACAACAGTTTGGAGCATATGCCCTAAGGGCAAAGAGGAAGGTCAGAATTGCAGGTCGTTGTACCGTATTTGCAGAGTCAGATATGATATCCAAGCAGCAGTTTGGGTTTTCAAAGGAAGAGATTATCAATGGTCTATGTGAAGCCTTGGTTCGGAACTATATCAACAATCTAGGACGTGGAAAGAAACTAAAGCCTCCCTACGTCTTTCAAGGAGGGGTTGCAGCCAACGTTGGGATTCGAGCTGCCTTTGAAAAGGAATTAGGTGAAAAAGTTCAAATCCCCCAATACTTTGATGTGATGGGAGCCCTAGGTGCAGCGATTCTATCAAAGGAGCATATTGCTTACTCTGGAGAAGTTACCAAATTTAGGGGGTTTGAAGCAGCGGATATCGAATTTACTCCTTCCAGCTTTGAATGTACGGGGTGCAGCAATCTTTGTGAAGTGATAAAGGTTGAGATCGATGGAGAAACTGCGGCCATGTGGGGAGACAAGTGCGCCAAGTGGACCAATAGTGTAAAAAGCATATAACATTTATCAAGTAAGAAACTCTTTCGGAAAAGAGTTTCTTTTTATTGAGAAAAAATTCAATCTTTTTTGAGTATATCTACTGCTTCTCTATGCCATACTATAATCATCATTTGGAGAAAGACAGCGAGAGGAGTGAGTATTATGTTCTTTAAAAGTCACAATACAGAAGATAAGCCTACCTATGAAAGAAAATTAGTAGAAATCTGGCAATGCCCCAACTGCATCGGATGGATGCAGAAGGAATTTGCACTATCTCAACAGCCCGATTGTCCCTTGTGCACAGAAATGATGATAGAAGGTACACGAGAAATCAATGTACCCTTATAGTCTAAAAGCTATCGGTTTCTCCCGATAGCTTTTCTTGTCCTTTTTTCTACAAAGTGTGACATTTTACTTGCTTCAGGGTATAATGAAAGAAAGTAGAAAAAGGGGGACAGCGGATGAAATGGAAAAATAAAAGTCTTTGGATTTGTTTTGCCATCATTCTTCTTGTACAGATAGGCTTGCAGTATCCTTGGCAGGGCGTTTCCAGCAGAGCAGAGCTTCACAGCAGCGGGGTATTGGAAAGAATCCAGGGCATATCAGAGCTGAGCACTGTGGAAATGTACTTTCATGAAGTCCTTGATTTTTCTGATGCCAAGTATTTTAAAGAAATTGAGATACCTTTTACTAAAAAAACCTTCATTTTTTCCGTAAAGGCAAAGGTGAAAGCAGGAATAGATTTAAATGAGCTAAAGGAAGAAGATATTGCAATCATCGACCCCAAAACTATCAAAGTAAAGCTTCCAGAAGGAAAGATTACCTCTAAAGAAATATTGGAGTATAAATCCCATCATGAGAAGGATGGATTGTTTAATGAAATACGGAATGAAGATGTTTTCCAAGCTTTGGAACATTTAAAAAGGGATCTGGAAGACCAGGCTATGGAAATGAATATACTAGAGCAGTCTAAAGAAAATGCCCATAAGGCCATTTCTCAGCTCCTTTTAGGTATTGGATTTGAAGAGGTTATATTGGAATAGTATAAAAAAAAACCAGGTGGTACAGAATCTATATAAGAAGAGAGTCTCCAAAAAACAAGGGAGATTCTTTTTTTATTCTAGGAAAACCATAGGAGGAAACCCAGTGACCATTATTCTTCGATTCATTATAAGGAATATACGGGAAAAGAAGCTCAGGACCTTCTTAATCCTTTTTTCCATAACCCTTTCCACAGGATTATTTTTCGCATCCACAGCTATTTCTGGAACCTTGGAGGAAATGTATGGAAATCGGATGCGAAAGACCTTTGGCAGTGCAGATATCCTTATTCATGCCAATGAGAAATCTCCCTCTCGGTTTTTAACCACAGGGCCAGCACAGGCTTACAAAGGTTATTTTACCTATATGATAGGGGGTATGGATGGAAGAGGCACCTATAGACCTCGTCGAGAGGAAAGTCTTTCTATTGGCCTTAGGGGTTTTGATTGGGAAGAACTGCAGCAGATGAACCCTGTACAGTTAGTAGAAGATTTTGATAAAAGCAGTTTTATCCATAAAGCCATTCTTATCAGCAGTGTCACTGCGGAGAAATATAAATTGCATATAGGAGATTCCATGGAAATCCATATTGGGGAACAGCGCCATCGATTTGAAGTGGTAGCCATTGCTCAACCTACGGGCCCCTTTCTAGAAGACGGAAGAACGACCACGGCCTATATCCCAAAGGATACTTTGGCAGCTTTAAACCAAGGAAGGGGTAAGGCAACTACCCTTTTTATAAAGCTCAAAAACCCATCGGAGTTAGAAGCACGTATAGAGGAACTCTCAAAGGTCTATAGCCGCTATACGGTTAGGGAACCTCTGACCCTGGAAGAAATCAAAAAATATACCCGTCAAATTGCAATTCCCTTTATGATGATGACCACCATGGTGCTGCTGATGAGCATTTTTATTATATACACATGCTTTAAAGTCATTGCCATGGAAAGACTGCCTACTATTGGAACCTTTCGCAGCATCGGTGCTACCAGGCAAATGACCAATTGGGTATTGGTAGGGGAAAGCATTGGATATGGTCTGTTGGGAGGTGTAATAGGTTGTGGTTTTGGGGTTTTTGTACTGACTGTCATGACCTATCTCCTATCTGAAAATCCTTGGAGCGGCATACGGATAAGAACACCCATCCAATTTACTGGGGGTCAGCTGCTCATGGCCTTTTTACTAGCTTTCATATTGTCTGTTGGCAGTTCTTTGCTCCCTATTATTAAAATATCTAAGCTGCCCATAAAGGATGTGGTTTTAAACAAAATCCAAAGGACAGAAGAGAAAAAAAACCACAGCCTGTGGCTGGGACTCCTGTTTTTACTTCTGGCACTAGCAGTACCTAGAATAGCATTGTCACAGGGAGTACTTATATTCAGTCTTATCTCCCTAATACTATTGGTTGTGGCTGTAATCCTATTGGTGCCTCCTATGACCTTGGCCTTTATCCTAGGTTTTGAAGGCCTCTATACCTATTTATTTGGTAATGAAGGCCTGTTGGCGGTGAAAAATATCAGAGACAATAGGAATATTACCAATAACATCGCCTTGCTTTCCATCGGGATATCCAGCTTGCTAATGATCAATACCATTAGCTTTAGTGTGATCACGGAGCTGGTTAATTTTTATCGAGAGGCTACCTTTGAGATTTGGATGTGGACGCCCCAGGGAGATCGGAACCTGGACAGACTCCTGCAAACGGTGGAAGGGGTAAGAGCAGTATATGGGATATTGGGGGTAGAGGATGTGGAGATCAGCCACCGTAAAGATAGCATTCAGCTGCTCCAAGGTGTAGACAGCAATCAATATGGGAACTATTGGAATGTAGGTCTGGATAGAGGAATCCTCCAACAACTGGATCAGAATAGACGGATTCTATTGACCTATACATTAAAAGATAAATTTGGCCTTCAGAGAGGAGACTGGCTGCCCCTGGAGACAGAAAAAGGAAAAAAAGACTATCAAGTCATAGGTTTTTTTCACTCCCTGCGATGGGCGGGAAATTATGCATTGATCTCTGAACGTTATTTAAAAAGTGATATGGGTGCTCGATACTATGATGATATCTATATTAAGACTACTGGAGATCCTGAAGAAGTCCAAAAAAGTATTCAGAAAAAATTTGAGAGAAGGCAGCCCTGGGTAAAGACCATCGGGCAAATAGAAGAAAGCGGAAAAAAATCCAGTGAGCAGCTCTTTAGGATCCTAAGAGGTTTTTCTATCATGACCATGGTTATTGGGATCGTTGGAATTCTAAACAATTTGGTGATCAGTTTTATAGAACGAAAGCGAATTTTGGCCATACTACGATCCATAGGCATGAGCAAAAAACAGATCATCAAGATGCTCTTTGTGGAGGCTTTGACGGGAGGACTCATTGGCGGCATTTTAGGGGCTTGTTCAGGGATTTTGATGATATCTATCGTACCCTATGTGATGAAGGCCATGGGTGTTCCCATACCTATTCACTATCCCTTAACGTTGTTTATACAGGGGATATTGGGAGGGGTAGGGATTACGCTCATTGCATCGGTCAGTCCAGCGCTGAAATCTTCCAAGCTGGACATTATAGAGGCCATAAAGCTTGAATAGGAGTGAGAATGTGGAGACAGCCATTGAAACCATAGGACTGTATAAAACCTATTATCTAGAAAAGGTAAAGGTAGAGGTACTTAAAGATATCAATGTGAGTATTGAAAGAGGTGAATTTGTATCGATTATGGGTCCATCAGGATCAGGGAAAAGTACTTTGCTGTACCTATTGGGGGGTTTAGATACACCTACCACTGGAAAGATTAAAATCAATGGGAAGGAATTGGAAACCATGGATGATCAAGCCCAGAGCATGATGCGCAGGCGGGAAGTGGGTTTTGTTTTTCAGTTTTATAACCTGATTCCAAATTTGACAGTGGAAGAAAATACCCTATTGCCCATTCTCCTAGACGGGAAAAAAATAAAAGAATATGGCCCTCGACTAGAGGAAATATTAGAGATCGTAGGTTTGTCAGATCGAAAAAAGCATACCCCCCGTGAATTATCTGGAGGACAGCAGCAGCGGGTAGCCATTGCAAGAGCTCTGATTAATGAACCAGACATCCTATTGGCCGATGAACCTATTGGCAACCTAGATAGTAAAACAGGAATGGAAGTGATGGGACTTTTGAGACGGATCAATCAACAGCAAGAAAAGACCATTGTTCAGGTTACCCATGCCAAAGAGGCGGCAGCATATGGGCAGCGGATTATACAGGTTCGGGATGGAAAGGTGGAAACACAATGAAAAAAAGTATAGCAAGGGTCCTTTTGCCAGGTATCCTGATGGGTATAACAACTATAGCAGGATGTCAGGGCAGCCCCAGACCTATTCCAGAAGAAGTTAAAGAGGAAAAAAATGTTGTGGAGGCCTTTGGATGGGTCCGAGCAGAGGTATCGAAAAATATTGTATTAGATATTCCAGCAAGGGTTGTAAGTATCTTGATAAAGGAAGGGCAGCAGGTGACCAAAGGAGAGCCTCTGGTGATTTTAGATATAGAAGATTTTGATCTTGGTATTAGACAAAAACAGAAAGAAATCCAGATTATGACCCTGGAAAAAGAAAAGCTTGCGGAAGCTATTTCCTTAGATTCGAGAACAGATCCAGAAATGAGAAAACGAATGGGAGATCTAGTTTTCGTAGAAAAAGTCTATCAAAGGGCCTATGAGGATTATAAGCTCAAGGAAAATCAGTATCATCGAGGAGCCATTTCTTCAGAGGAAGCAAAGGGCTATCGGCAAAAAATGGAGGAAAAGAAAAAAAGCCTAGAGGATGCTAAACTAGCCATTGAAGCACTGGAACATGAAAGGAAGGTACAAATTTCAAATATTCACATAACCACCGAAAAAATCACCTCTCTCCAGGATGAGCTAAAGGAGCTGGAAGAGAAGAAAAACAAAAGCTATCTTCAGAATCATCAGGTTATATCAGATATGGAAAATGGTGTTGTCTATGAAATAGGGTATAGACAAGGAGATCTAATCCTTCCGGAGAAAAAAATTTGCAGCATTTTGGATTTGGATACGCTGCTGGTAGAGGCAGAGGTGGCCGAGGAATTTATTAAGGATGTTCATTTGGGAGCTGTGGTAACCCTGATCCCCTTAGCGGATAAATCAAGGGAGTATAAAGGCGAGGTTATTCGTATCGCCAGTAAGGGAATGGTAAAAAATGGAGAAACCCTAGTTCCTGTGAGTATTTCTATAGAGAATAGAGACGATTTTTTGATGCCTGATTTTAATGTAGATGTGTCTATCGAAATCCCCTAAGTCCAGGATGAAAAATCAGAGGAAAAAGTAAAAAAAGCCTTTCCAGCAGTATAAATTTTTAACCTCCTGACCATCCTATAGAAAGAGAAAGGGGAGGTAAAAATGAAGCAGATACGAGCGAATGTCCAACAAGGAATGGTATCCTTGACCAGTGAGGAAATAAAGGGAATTATTGAACATAGCAATTTTTTTGAAGAGGTGCAGGATATCAGCGATGGGGTATTTGAAGAGAATATATTGGCCTTTCGGGTAAAACTGGATGGTTCTATTTTAGAAGAGGAAGTAGAAAGGGATGTAGAGGAAGAAGGCTATATTGTCACCGATGATGAGGAATATACTTCCGTACTAATAGAGCAGGCAGAGTACTTTATTGATTCAGCCATTGATGATATCAAAGATAGGATTGAAAGCCGCTATAGCATACAACATATTGACAGCTCCTATAATATCTACCAAAGCTATAGTGACACTTCCGATGTTCGCTTTGTCATGACCCTATCCTTTGGCGCTATGGGCCATGGTCAACTGTATGAAATTACAAATGCTGTTGTGGATAAAAACTTTACCAGCAATCGAGGGGGACTGTATTAAAAATGAGAGGTATGCATTGGCATCCTCTCATTTTTAGCAGCATATAATCCATAGGACCTTTGGAAGCTTCTAAGGCTGCAGCATCCTTTGACGATAATCGGCAATCAATAGATCTACCATGCGGCCATAACTGTGAACACCATCCTCCTGATGATTTGATTTTAAATAAGCATTGTTAATCTTTGTGTGGGTGCGTTCGATAGGACCTTCATAGCGGGCATTATAGTCACGGATAGCCTGCAAATCCCTTCGGATGCCTTCACCATATTGAGCCGATAAGGCTTGATAGGCTTCTGGATCGTAGCGGTAAAGCTGATTCATAGAATGAATCAAGGCCAACAGAAGACCAGAATATTGAAAATCAGGATCAGGATGGAAGCTGCTGCTCAGATAAGCAATAAAATTAGCTTCATCTTCCCGTGCAAAGCCCCGCTGGTGGGCCATTTCATGGGTGGTGGTGGCAGGCAGCAAGGCATTGGGGGTAGTGATATTCACATTGGCTTCTCCCGTGAAGGGAAAATAGATCCCTGCAATGCCCGTATAGGACATGGCCTCAGAGAAAAAAACCCCCTTGGGTTTGCCCATGGTTCCCCCTAAAACTGGATATCTTTCTGAAGCGATGTCATAACCCAGGTGAGCACGGCTAAAAACATCTCTAGATCCGCCAGGAATGGTCATCACACCATTTTCATCCTCAGCCACTTCCAATCGAATATGATTGGCTCTTTCAATCAAATCCTCACACAATTGGCCCAGTTCTTCTATAGAAGCAGGTCGGGTATCTAATTGGGCAATCGTACCAAAGGGCAGTCGATGATAATTTAGTCCCCAGATGACTACAAAGGAAAAATAGACGAGGCTCAGACCAATCATCAAATTGAGGACCCAATGGCCTAAAAGCTGAATACTTCCTGCCTTTCTCCGTATAATAGTAAGGAATATATGACCAAGGCTATAGCAGAGATAGAGAATAAAAAAGACAAGGAAAAACTCAGCTACAGAAAAGGGGGCCAAGCCTGTTAATCGACTGAGTAACTGACCAATGACAGGATAGATCGGTCGTGCATAGAAAGCTTCAACCCCTTGGGCATTGTTGACAGCCATATGGGTAAGGCCCAGGCTCAAGGGCAAAAAAAACAAAAAACAAATTTTTATTGGAAGCTTCAACTTTTTCATTGTAAAGAACCTACTTTCTAATTCAATATAGGAATCAAGAGGGTAGTTGTACCCTATTATGAAACTGCCAATAGTATTTTCTGCAATACAGAGATTTTACAGACTATATTTGCTCCATTCCTCGATTGGCCAGGGCGTCGGCCTGTATATTCCTTTTCACCACGTACTTAAAATCTTCTAAAGTAAAATGGGAACCATTCCATTCTTGAAATTTCTTAAACCATTTTGCTATCTCCTGTTCTCGAGACAAATTAAGATGACCTTTTACCCGGTAAAAACCAATTTCTTTCTGTCGTTGGATTTGCTCAAGCAGTGCTTCCCACAGTTCCCGATTTTCCACGGGACTTTTGGCAGCGGTCATCCATCCGTTCATCTGCCATTTAATATACCATTTTTTCGTAAAACACTCAATAAGATAGGAGCTGTCAGAATATACATGGATTGTCAGATCATTCTGATTCAGAGATTTTAGGCCTTCCAGCAGGGCAGTCATCTCCATTTTATTATTGGTAGTATTGACCTCCCCTCCCCATAGCTCTTTTTGATGCTGGCCATATTCTAAAATAGCACCCCATCCTCCCTTGTTTTCTGCATATTGATTGCCCGAGCAGGCGCCATCGGTATATAAATTAATGATTTTCATAGATTTCCTCCTTGTAAAGATCTTGCAATATCCTTATTATATCAAAATAATACAGTATTCATAGCAATCTTTTTCAAAAGGGCGAATATAGATAAGTAAAGGTTGGAAGGGGGAATGGCCATGGCCGTCAGATTTTTTGATTTATCTATTTCGCCTGCAGAGGTGCTGAATACCCTGATAGGAGAAATGGATGGGGATCTGCTCCATCATCAATATTATCCCCTGTCAGAGGATAGGGGTATGGGATTTACTGTATTTGAGAGGTTCTATAGAAGAATAAATCAGCATATTGTGTGGGTGATACACATGCAAAACCTAGAGGGGCATACCAAAGGAACGTTGATTTGCAGCGCTACCAGAGGCCCTTGGAACGCAGCTTTGGGAGAAGGAGATGGGGAAGAGTATATGGACGAAGTCATGGGGATATTGGATGAATATATTGTAGAATAGAAAGCTTTAAGAGACAGCCTTAGGGTTGTCTTTTCTGTTGGAAAAAAAATACAGAAAACCTTTTCAAAAAATAAGACTTTGTGATTTTTCTCACAGAAAAAGAACCGGGCATTTGTTATATTTATAACATAATAGAGAGGATTGCGGTACAGAAAGGAGGCAAGATATGTATATTGAGACCGTCAATAAAATAGCTGAAGGGGCCGTAAACCGTGCCAAGTTTATTCAAAGGAGCCTTGCAAAGTACTTTATTTCTTCCATGATGGCAGGAGTATATGTAGGATTTGGAGTTATGTTAATTTTCTCCATTGGCGCCCCACTATGGGCGGTTAATTCACCTGCTACCAAGGCAGTGATGGGTGCGGGCTTTGGGATTGCCCTCAGTTTAATCATTTTTGCAGGGGCAGAGCTTTTTACAGGCAACAACTTGTTCATGACCATTGGTGCCTTAACGAAAGAAGTAACCTTGAAGGATACCCTAAAGGTGTGGATGTTCAGCTATTTGGGCAACTTGGCAGGAGCCCTTGTTTTTGCCTATTTGATTGTACAGTCGGGCTTAGTAAGCAGCAGTCCTCAGGCAGACTTTATCGTGCAGGCGGCAGAAGGCAAGATGAATGCCCCCTTTATGGAGCTGTTCATTCGAGGGATTTTCTGCAACATGCTGGTTTGTCTAGGGATATGGACTTCCAACCGAGCAAAGGATGATATGGCCAAACTGATACTAATCTGGTGGTGCTTGTTTGCCTTCATCGGTGCAGGCTTTGAACACAGTATTGCCAATATGTCCCTCCTAGGTATGGCTTTAATGCTCCCCCATGACCCGGCCATGTTGTCAGTGGCTGGCTATATCAAAAACATTGCAGCATCCACTGCAGGCAACATGGTGGGAGGAATTTTTTTCATTGGCATGGTCTACTGGTATATCTCAAAGGAATAAGAAGGGGGTTAAAGAATGGCGCTTCAGTTTAATCCAGAAGAATTGAATAAAATACTGGACCAATTAAAGGCTGAGTATAGGATATATGGGCCCGTACGATCAGTGGGGACGGGGAGATTTTCCGATACAGATACCATTGGATACGGAGAGATCAACAAAATAGAAGATCTGGTATATATGGAAAAGTCCCACTTTTCTCCGAAGGAGATTCTATTTCCTATTACACAGACGCTCTTGTATTTTACAGAGAAGGACTATCAGGAGCCAAAGGAAGAGGAAAAAAAGATACTTGTTTTTTTAAGACCCTGTGATATCCATGGGGTAAGAAGACTGGATCAAGTCTTTCTTCAAAATGGAGAGCAGGCAGATGTGTATTACCATAGGCTTAGAGAGCGGGTAAAGTTTTTTATGATGGAATGTAAAGAGGGCTTTGACAACTGTTTTTGCGTTTCCATGGGGGCCAATAGGAGCGAGAACTATGCAGCAGCTATACAGTTTGGACAAAAAATTTTAGTCCATATTCAGGATGAAGATTTAATGGAGTTTTTTAGAGATGGAGAAAGGGCAGCTTTTACTCCTGAGTTTGTGCAAGAGAATAAGATAAAAGTCAAACTGCCTCAGACTGAGGATTTCAGCGAAGGATTTTTAGAAGATGAGATGTGGAAGGAATATAGCTCTCGATGTATTGGCTGTGGGCGCTGCAACTTTGTGTGTATCACCTGCAGCTGTTGGACCATGCAGGATATTGCCTACGAAGATAACCCCGACAGCGGGGAGCGAAGACGGGTATGGGCAGGCTGTCATGTAGATGGTTTTACAGATATGGCAGGAGGACATGGATTTAGAAAGAACTATGGAGATCGAATGCGTTTTAAAACCATGCACAAAATCTACGACTTCAAGAAGAGAAATGGTTATCACATGTGTGTAGGCTGCGGGCGCTGTGACGATATTTGTCCCGAATATATCTCTTTCTCCAATTGTGTCAATAAAGTAACGAAGCTATTGGGAGAGGAGGAAGTGCAATGAATAATCCCTATATTCCTATTCCCTATCCCATTATCCATATAAAGCATCAGACAGATATTGACTATACCTATCGATTGGCCTGTGATATGAATCCAGAAAATGGCCAGTTTGTGGAGATTTCTATTCCCAAAATTGGAGAAGCCCCTATTTCTATCAGCGATTTTGGAGAGGGCTATATCGATATGACCATTCGGAGGGTGGGAAAGGTAACAGACTACCTTCACCAGTTAAAGGTTGGGGATAAACTATTTCTAAGAGGCCCCTATGGAAAGGGTTTTCCACTGAAGCAATACAAAGGAAAGCACCTGATTATTACCGCAGGGGGAACGGGATTAGCTCCAGTGAAGAGCATCATCAATTATTTTGATCAAAGGCCAGAGGAGATTGAAAAACTAGATTTGATTATCGGTTTTAAATCTTCTAAGGATATTCTTTTTAAAGAAGAGATTGAGGAATGGAAGTTAAACGAAAAATTTAACGTGATTGTAACCATTGATAAAGAAGAGGAAGGCTGGAAGGGACATGTAGGCTTGGTGACCCAGTATGTAGCTTCCCTAGATTTTCCAGAAAAGGAAGATCTAGAAGTTATTGTGGTAGGACCTCCTTTGATGATGAAATTCACCGCATTAGAATACCTAAGAATAGGTGTTCCAGAGGATCAACTCTGGGTTTCCTTTGAAAGGAAGATGAGCTGTGGCATTGGAAAGTGCGGTCACTGCAAAATCGATGAAACCTATGTTTGTTTGGAAGGACCCGTATTTAACTACAGCAAAGCCAAGTTTCTGATAGATTAGGGGGGATAATGGGTGGATATCAATACAAAGAAAATCAAAAAAAATGCCTATCGTATTACAAAGGAGAGAGGAAAAACTGCTTTGAGAATACGCGTTCCAGGAGGACATTTGGAGGTAAAGTATTTTGATATTATCAAAGAAATTGCGGAGAAATATGGAGATGGCAGTGTTCACATCACCATTCGGCAGGGTTTTGAGATCCCCGCCATAGACTTTGATAAAATTCCAGAAATCAATAAAATGATTGGGCCCATCATCAAGGGATTGGAGCTGGACTATGGGGTACAGATTGAGGAACCCTATCAAGGTTATCCGGCAGCTGGGACACGAAATGTTTCAGCCTGCATTGGAAACAAGGTGTGTCCCTTTGCCAATTACAATACCACGGACCTGGCTATTAAAATAGAAAAGGCCATTTTTCCCAATGATCGTCATGTAAAGATAGCCTGTACAGGATGTCCCAATGATTGTATCAAAGCCCATATGCAGGATTTTGGCATCATTGGACAGGTAGAACCCCTCTATGAAGCCTCTCGATGTGTAGGCTGTGAAGCCTGTGTGAAAAACTGCAAAAAGAGAGTTACAGGGGCGCTGAGAATGGAAAACTATAAGGTAAAACGGGATGAGGAGCGATGCCTTGGCTGTGGAGAATGTATCCTCAAATGTCCTACAGGAGCTTGGTCCAGAAATCCAGAAAAGTTTTTCAGAGTTGTGATCATGGGACGGACCGGAAAGCGAAATCCCAGGCTGGCAGAAACCTTTTTAGAGTGGGTAGATGAAGCAGCGGTTATCAAGATTATACAAAACACCTATGCCTTTATAGAAGATTTTATCGAAAAGGATGCCCCCGGGGGAAAAGAACATATTGGTTATATTGTAGATAGGGCCGGATATGCTGTATTCAAAGAATATGCCTTAAAAGATGTGGAACTGGGTCCCAAGGCTCGAGCAGCTCAGCATATTGATTTTGGAGGATATAAGTACGAGAGAAAAAGGTATTTTGATTAAGGTGGATGCAACAATAGAAGATGCATCAGGAGGGTTGCAGGGTCTGCAACCCCTACGGAAACATGGTATCATGGATAACTGTAGGGGCAGCAGACCCTGTTTCTATGGTAACTCATATAAAATATATGTCCTAATGGCATGGAACGCATAAGATGCGTTCCCTACGGGAGGAGGGACTTTGTAGGGGTTGCAAATCTTGCAACCCGAAGGTAGGGCAGCTATCAACCTTTAAATTATAAAAGAGAAGGGACCTCCTCTCTATTGCTTTCCTAGTAGGATCTCATTATAATACTTGTATAAAGCAGAGGAGGAATGGGATGAAACAGTGGAAGCAGTATTTTATCTTTATAGGCTTGTTGATTCTCGTAGATTTACTCCTTGCAATCTTTGTTGTGAAATTCTGGGGAGATGATATTGTTAAGCATTTGGAGAATAGGAGGAAGCCAGTCATGGTCATGAATCCTCTCCAACAGGAGGACAATATGGAAGAGGAATCCCCTATCCAAGAGATAGAACAACAACAAACTACCCTTGCTGAGATTGAGATTGCAAGGGAGGCTGCAAAGAATGAAAGAAGGGGACAGTCTACCAAATTTTTTAGCATGAACCCCATGAAGAATCTATTTCAGTGGTTAGGCCAGAAGCTTTTTTCAAGGCAGGAGGCAGTGCTGCTGGAGGAAGCCCCTAGAGATACTAGACTTGAAGAGATTCAAAAAATGACCAAGCTGTCAGAAGCCGCCCTTATACATATAGAGCATTACAGTAAGAAAACAGGGATACCAATCAGCATGATACTGGCAGTGATTGAACAGGAAAGCCGCTTTGACAAAAATGCCCAGGGCCAGGCTCAGGATCGGGGCCTCATGCAGATTATACCGGATACAGAAAAATGGATCTGCCAGCGATATGGAGATAAATTTAATATTGTCTACGATCCCAAGCGCATTTTTGAAGAAGAATATAATATTGCATTGGGTACCATATATCTATGGCACCTAAAAAATGCCTATGGAGAGGATGTCCATCGAATTTTGACGGAATACAATCGGGGATACTACAAATCTAGAGAAGTATATCAGCAAAACAATCATTTTGAAACCAAGTACTCCCATAGTGTTATGAAGCGTATGGAGAAATATCAAGATTTTGATAGAAAGGAACTTGAAGGAGAGGATAACCATGGCAGCTAAAAAAATACTGGTGGTAGAAGATGATTATAACATTTATGAACTGATCACCCTCTATCTCAAAAAAGAAGGCTATGGAGTGATTGGTGCCCAGGATGGGGAAAAGGCTTTGTCAACTTTCAAGGAAGAGACTCCTGATTTGGTGATACTGGATATCATGCTGCCCAAGATGGATGGATGGGATGTGTGTAGAGAGCTTAAGCGGATTAGTGATATTCCCATTATTATGCTGACAGCCAAGGGGGAAACCTTTGATAAGGTATTTGGTCTGAAAATGGGAGCCGATGACTACATGGTCAAGCCCTTTGAACCTAAGGAGTTGATAGCCCGTATTGATGCAGTCCTCCGCAGATATCAGAAACAGGCTTTGCCCCAGAGGCAAATTGTACTGCCCAATCTAATGATTGATTTAGACAGTTATCAGATTAAGGTAAACAATGAAATTATGGAGCTTCCTCCCAAGGAGATGGAGTTATTATACTTTCTTGTAAAAAACCAAAATAGGGTTTTTACAAGGGAGCAGCTGATTGAAAATATCTGGGGGTATGACTTTGAAGGAGATCTGAGAACCATTGATGTCCATATCAAAAGACTTCGGGAGAAACTGAGTCCCTTGGAGATCCAGTATAAAATCAAAACTCTCTGGGGAGTAGGCTATAAATTTGAGGTGGAGAAGCATGTTGAACACCGTATTTAGAAAGCTGATAGCAGCCTATTTATCCATTATCCTCATTAGTTTTCTCCTTTTAGGATTACTCTTTTCTCAACTGGCCAGCAGCTATTTTTTTCAGCGCCATGAAAATCTGCTCATAGAGGAAGGGAATAAAATCAACGAAATGGTTATCGCCCATCTCAATGGACGGATTACCATGGAGCGTTTAAATCTAGAGCTTCAATCCGTAGAGCGTTTTTTAAATACCCGTATATGGGTTATGGATAAGCGGGGAACCATCTATGGGGTATCCAGCAATGAAAAGCGGTGGATTGGAGAACAAATCACAGCCAAGGAAATGCTGCAAGTATTAAAGGGCAGTGTTATCGTGAAAAAAGGGATCTTTGATGAGGAATGGAAGGCACCGATGGTGACCGTAGGTATGCCCATTGTGATCAATGGACGGGTTGAAAATGCATTGATTATGCATTCACCCCTTTATGAGATTACCGATGCCATCGCCGGAGTCCACCGAATTATCTGGATTGCCATGGGAATTTCCTTTCTCCTGTCTACCTTGATCATCTACCTTCTTTCTAAACGCATGTCTTCTCCTCTGCAGGCCATGGGAAAGGCTGCAGAGCGATTGGCGGAGGGAGATTTTTCTCAAAGGATTGCCATCTACAGTGAGGATGAAATCGGACAGGTAACCAAAGCCTTCAATGGGATGGCTCAGCGGCTTGAAAGCGCTGAAGAAAACCGCAGAAGCTTCATTGCCGCTGTAGCCCATGAGTTAAGATCACCCTTGACCCTGATCAAAGGCTTCGTAGAAGGCATTTTAGATGGGACCGTAGAGGAAGGCGAAAGGTCTAAATATCTCCAGATCATCTTAAAGGAAACGGGAAGGCTTAATAATTTGATTATCAACCTTTTAGATGTACAGAAAATGGAATCGGATCAATACCCCATTCATATACATCCCTTTGACATTAACGAGCTCATTCGAAGAACCCTGATAAAATATGAGGAAGAAATAGAAAAGAGGACAGTGGCCATATCCTTAAAGCTTCAAGGAGAAAGGATGATGGTACAAGGAGATCGGGATGCCATCGAACAGGTTTTATCAAATCTAATAGACAATAGTATGAAATTCATGGGAGAGCAGGGTGAAATTGAGATCACCAGTGAAGTCAAACAGGGAAAAGCCAGAATCAGCCTTCGGGACAACGGTATCGGCATCGCCCCAGAGGAACAGCAGGCCATATGGGAAAAGTTTTACAAGGTAGATAAATCCAGAGACAGGAATAAGACCGGCACAGGATTGGGTTTATACATTGTAAAAAAGATCATTGAGCGCCACGGTGAAAAGATTCAGGTAGAAAGTCAGGTAGGAAAAGGGACTACCTTTACCTTTACTTTGCCATGGGTAAGGTCCTGATCGGTGGGCGGGCAGCATGGTATGCTGCCCCTACCTAGGGTGCTAATAGAAAATTGTCTTCGTAGGGGTTGCAGATTCTGCAACCCGTTCTTAGCCAGAATCGGAATAATACTTATCTAAAGTCCACTTCAATGGATTTGTTTCTATATATGCATATATCTGTTGATAAGAAGCTTCACTGCGAATGATGTGGTCATAATATCCCCTCTGCCATTGTAGGGGCAGCATACCATGCTGCCTGCCTAACTCTTTAGTCAGCTTTATGGTTGCAGTTTTGAACTGTTGTAGTATTTTGGGTATCAGCATTTTAGATCTTTCTTGGAAGGACACCTCTTTGAAATTAAGGTTTGCAAGATTTGGAATTCCTACTGTAGAGATAATAAAATGAACATGATTGGGCATCACAACTTTACAGTCGAGTTTTACGGATGCATAGATATCTTCTATCTTAGAGATACATCGATCAACAATTTGTCCATAGGGATTTAACGCCATGACCCCTTCCTGGATCTGGCCCAAAGAATGTTTCTGATCTTTTGTACATAGGGTTATAAAATAATATCCTGACTGTGAATAATCATAATTTTTTAGACGGATCTGCTTTCTTTGAGGTAAATGCTTCATAGGATTACCTCCTGAATAAAATATATATTTGTGATGCAAGGGTGGGCGGGCAGCATGGTATGCTGCCCCTACGACAACAAGGGGGTCTATATGTATGGATTATCATGTTGCTTCGTAGGGGTTGCAGACCCTGCAACCTGCCTGCCTCTATTTTATCAAAAATATATTTTGTTCACAATTTATTCATAAATTGTTCATAACCTCCTTTTATAATAAAGTTATCAACAGGAAAAAAGGAGGTTTTTCTTATGGACTATAACAATGAATTTAATCAAGAACAATATGTGACAGAAACCCATGGGGTCTCTTATTATTTGGCAGAGGAGCCGCAGAAACCTAAAAAGAAAAAAAGAAACCTAGGGATTTTGACCATTGCGCTGGTATCGGCCCTCATCGGGGGAATGCTCTCCAGCTACATCTTTCCCGTTTATGTATTTGGGAAGCTGATTCCCTATCCAGATAATTATTTTGGAAAGGATGTTAAGCAGATCATTCAAGTAGAGCCCCAACAAACAGAGTTTTTGGTATCCGCCGTAGCTAAGAAAGCCATGCCCTCGGTGGTAGGTATCACCACGGAAACCCTCCAGCAGAATTTCTTCTTTGGGCAAATACGAAACAGCGGTGTAGGAACAGGGGTGGTAGTAGACAGCAGGGGCTATATTCTGACCAATTCCCATGTGGTCAGCGGCCAACAGGTAGAGGCCGTCAATGTACTTTTTGAAGATGGAAGCAAAAAGCCAGCCACCATCCTATGGAACGATCCGTCCTTGGATTTGGCGGTGATTAAGGTAGATGGGGTTCAGGTTACCCCAGCGGATTTGGGTGACTCCGATAGGCTGGAGGTAGGAGAAGTGGCCATTGCCATTGGCAACCCCTTGGGGCTTCAGTTTGAAAGAACGGTTACTTCAGGAATTATCAGCGGCTTGAACAGAAGCATTGATGTGAGCAGCAGTGAACGGATTGAAGATTTGATCCAAACCGATGCATCTATTAACCCAGGAAACAGCGGAGGACCTTTACTCAACAGCAAAGGAGAGGTAATCGGCATCAATACAGCGAAGATTCAATCGGGAGAAGGCTTAGGCTTTGCCATCCCCATCAATGTCGCCAAGCCCATAGTAGATCAATTCATCCAAAAAGGTGAATTCACCAAGGTATACATGGGAATCAAGGGTGTGGATGTGGAGGTCTTTGAACGGGCTATGGGGACCGATTTGTCTGTGGACAAAGGGGTCTATGTGGCAGAGGTAACCAAGGATTCCCCTGCATCGAAGGCTGGAATGAAAAGCGGAGATGTGATCCTTGCCGTTGGAGATAAGGAAATACAAGGAATGAGTCAGCTGGTGCGCCAGCTCTATCAGTACAGACCAGGGGAAGCTGTAGATGTTAAGGTAGCCAGAGATGGAGAAACAGTGGTGTTAAAAATTACCCTCCAGCAAGTACCAAAGAATTAGTTTTGAAAATAAGTCAGTTCTCTTATGAACTGACTTATTTTTATGCAAAAACTAGGGAATGATAAAGTATCATCAGGATGATGGAGGAAAATAGTGATGGGTCTTTTCCAAAAATTTAAAAATTTTTTAGCTGGGAGCCCTAATAAAATAGAAAAGGTTGTAGAATATACGGATTTTGAGAAGGCCTATGTAAGCAAAAAAGTAAAGGAAAATAAAAAGTATCTTCAACAAATATTGAACAATGCAGAGGATATTGTTTATCGAGATTTCTACATTGGAGTATCAAAACAGCCCATGATGATGGTCTTCGTGGAAGGGATGGTAGAAAAAAATCTGTTGGGAGAGCAGGTTTTAAAGGCTATGATGGTAGACCTAAATCAAGATCTCTATCGAGAAATATTTACCCTGGCAGAGATTAAAAATAGGTTGATTAGTGTTGCAGAAATAAGAGAAGCAGAAACCTTTGATAGCTTGGTGTTGGCCCTGTTATCAGGAGATACCCTTGTTTTTCTAGAGGGCTTCTCCCATGGACTGATTATTGGAGGAAAGGGTTGGACCAATAGGAGTATTGCAGAGCCTACCACGGAAAAATCTGTAAAGGGACCGAAGGATTGTTTTATTGAAAGCATCCGCAGCAATATTGTAATGATCCGCAGAAGAATCCGGGATCCCAATCTAGCGGTGGAAATGCTGAAGGTGGGGAGAAGAACCAAAACAGATGTAGCTGTAGTTTATATCAAGGGAGTGCTTGACCCAGAAATTGCAGAGGAGATTAAAAGGAGGATAGAAGCCATCGACATTGACGGCTTTACCGACAGCTCTGCCTTGGAAGAGTTGATCAGCGATAAGCAATGGACCATATTTCCCCTAAGCAGGCAGACGGAGCGTCCCGATAAGGTGGTTGCAGCTCTATTGGAGGGGAGGGCAGGGATACTGATCGATGGAACTCCCTTTGTGCTCATTGTTCCCATAACCTTCTCTGCTTTGCTAGCTGCTGCAGAGGATTATTATCAAAATCCTATCGTCGCTTCTACCATTCGATTGACCCGCTATTTTAGCTTTTATGCTTCTGCGGTATTGCCAGGACTGTATTTATCTCTGGTCTCCTTTCATCCCGGGATGCTTCCCCCCAGACTGGCTTTAGCCATTGTGTCTACCCGGGTCGCATTACCCTTTCCCGGGTTTGTAGAAATCATTCTGATGGAAACAGTGCTGGAGATATTGCAGGAGGCAGGGATTCGTCTGCCTACTGTTGTAGGGCAGACCGTGGGTATTGTTGGTGGTATTGTTATCGGCCAGGCAGCGGTACAGGCAGGTTTGGTCAGTCCTATCGTGGTGATCATCGTGACCTTGACGGCCATTACTTCCTTTACGATACCTAGCTATGACCTGAATCTATGCTCTCGCATTCTTAGAATGCCCTTTGTTCTTGCAGCGGTGTTTTTTGGATTTTATGGGATTGTCATCCTGACCCTATTTATCCTTTTCCATATGGCCGCGTTGACCAGTTTCGGGGTGGGGTATTTAGAAGATTTTTCGCCCTACCACATAGGAGATTTAAAAGACAGCCTGATCCGAGTACCCACTTCCATGATGAAAAAAAGACCAGGATTTTTAAAGCCACAGGATAAAACACGAGAAATAGACCATAAAAGGATGAAAAAATAAAAGAATGAGAAATAGCACCACAGATAACCTGGAAAGCTAATAATAATTTTGACCAGTAGGGAAGGAGAGGATAACGGTGAAGGGCCTGAAATTAGCTTTTATAATGATCGGGATGGTTTTTCTTACGGGATGTTGGGATTACAAAGAGATTCAAGACCGGGGATATGTTTTAGGCATCGCCATTGACAAGGTACCGCCTTTGCCAAAGGGCTTTGAACCGGAGTCAGAATACCTCAGCGAGCGAGAGCTGGAAAAAATGCCCCTGCAGCAAGAAAAACCTACCTATGCCTATACCATTCAGATTCCTATTGTGGCCCATGCCAAAAATCAGCCCGTGGGAGCAGGGGGAGGGGGGGCAGACAAAGAGGGCAGCTGGGATCTGACCATTGAAGGCTATTCCGCCATGGAGGCAAACCGCCAGTTTAGTACCCGTATCAACTATCCCCCCTTTTATGAACATATGCAAGTGATTGTTATTAGTGAGATCGTGGCCAAGGAAGGGGTTGGAAAAGTCTTAGATTTTTTTTTAAGGGATCATGAGATGCGGCGGCGAACCCGAGTATTTGTTACACCGGGGAGTGCAAAAAAAATATTGGATGTGGAGCCGCGAATTGACGACTATCCTGCCACCTACCTAGCCCAGCTTCCTTTAAATGCTGATAAAACCTCCCGCATACTTCACAAAACGGATCTGGGAGAGATGTCGCAAAGCATTCATGGGGGGATAGATTTTGTTTTGCCACGAATCATTGCCACCAAGGATGAGATCAAAAATGCGGGGAGTGCCGTATTTAAAGGGGATAAAATGGTGGGCTGGCTGGGGGAACTAGATACTGTCTATACAAAATGGATAAGGGATGGGGTATTAGGAGGTGTTATCGTAGTACCCATGCCTGGAAAGGAAAAGGGGGTGGCAACCTTAGAGATCTTCAAAGCAAAAACTAAGACACGACCCAAGGTAGAAGGAGGTCAAATCAAAATGGACATCCAAGTAAAGGCTACTTTTTCCTTTGCAGAAGAAACCGGGGACTATGGAGAAAATATTTTAGATGAAAATCTGATCGAGGCTCTTGAAAAAGAAGCAGAAAAGTATTTAAAAGAAAACATGGAGGATACCATTCGCTATGTTCAGAAGGAATTTGGGGCGGATATCTTTCACTTTCGTTTGGTTTTAGAGCAATATGACCCAAAGACCTGGGAAGAGATCGGGGATCAATGGGAGGATATCTTTCCCCAAATAGAGCCGGTCATTACCGTAGAGGCAAGAATACCCCAGATCGGCACCACAAAATAAGTAAGGGTATTCATGAAGTAGAAGATAAAGGGAGTGAAGCCTGTGGAAAGTAAAAAAAAATTGCAGAAATATCATATGGTGCCTTTTATTGTTCTGGCTTCCCTAGGGCCGAAGGTACTAATCTTACCTAGAGATGTAGGACGATATGCAAAAAATGACAGTTGGATTTCCCTGATCTTTGCCAGTATTTTTACGCTCATTGCAGCCTTGATCCTCTATTGGATTATGGAGAATAATCCAGATAAGAATATATCACAAATCTTTCTAAAAACCTTTGGCAAGCTCCTGGGAAAGGGTTACTTGATTGTATTTGCTATTTTTAATGTGTTGGCCTTGGGCTTCCACCTCAGAATATTTGCCGACACCATTGCCCTCTATTTGTTAAACACCACACCTGATATCTATGTGAAAGGATTATTGGTGCTTCTATGTGCCTATGGATTGAATAAAGGAATAGGGACGATTACCACGGTACTCAATATTCTTTTTCCTATTGTTCTTACGGGTATGGCCATATTGCTCTTATTGCCCTACAACAAGATAGAAGCAACCAGGATACTGCCCATTCTTTATGGGGGCATGGGACCAGTGCTGAGGGGCAGCATGCAGGCGACTACTGCTTTTTCTGTTTTCTTCTTTATCGGTTATATCACCCCCTATATCAAGGATTTGAAGGGGGGGATGCCTTGGGTGGTGGGAACCGTGGGCCTATATACCTTAATTTATTTAGGAATTGTATTGATGAGTATATTTATATTTGGGGCCGGCGAAATGACAAGACTGCTCTATCCCACCATCACCCTGTCTAAGGCGGTTCAAGTAAGAGGTCAACTCTTTGAGCGGGCAGAGGGCCTGCTGATGACCCTATGGATTGTGAATACTTTTACATTCACATTGATTGCCAGCTTTGTGGCCATTGAAAATCTCAAGGTAGTTTTCGCTACAGAGAAAAAAAAAACACTGATTTTTGTACAAATGCTGGCCATCTATTCAATAGCCCACATAGCAGAGAATGTGGCGGTTCAGGAGCGATTTTCCTATTATTTAGATGTATCTGGGGTGGGAAATGTGGTGATCATTCCTCTGCTGGCTGGAGTGATTCTACTGAAAAATAGAAAAAAATCAAAGGAAGCTTCATAAATATTTTCACCCTTTGATTCAGATCACATCCTAAGAGCTCCCTATCCAGTAGAATAAAAAATAAAGAATAAAACAGGAGGTTGATAGCATGAAAATAGAAAAAATAGCAGAGAGAATCCTTTACTCAGACAGCACCTTTACCAAAAGAGTATTGTTCAGCGAAGAAAAGGTATTAAGCTTTGTCCTCAATATGGGTCCGGGACAAGAAATTCCGCCCCATCATCATGAGGACAGTGACTTGATCCTCCATGTGTTAACTGGCAGTGCAGCCTTGACCGTAGATGGAAAGGTTCAAAAAATTACTGCCGGAGATGTGATCTATTGTGAAGGTCAGGAGGTCTTTAGGCTGAAGAATGATACAGCGGAAAATATGTCAGCCTTTGTGGTGCTGGCACCGAGACCAGGTCTAAAGATATATGCCGATGAAATAGGGAATCAATAGCAAAAACATGGATTCTATTTTGGGCAGCAGAGTATGCTGCCCCTAGTTATTATCTGTATAAAAACCTGCTAGGGCTTCAATATCACCTTGATGCAGTCATCCTTCTTTTCATCAAAAATCTCATAGGCATGTTCGCCTTTCGAAAGGGGCAATACATGGGTGATGATATCTGTCGGATCAAACTTCCCTTCTTGAATAAGCTTTAAGATAGGATCCATGTAGGCATGGGCAGGACATTGTCCCATCTTTAGGGTAATGTTTCTTGCAAAGAAGTCTCCCAAGGGGAACATATTGTATCGGGCGCCGTAGACACCTACCATGGCCACAGTACCACCCTTGCGGACTGCTTGGGCAGCCATTTCGATGGCAGACTTGGATCCTCCTTGAAGCTTTAAAGCAGTTTCTACCATCTCCATAACTGTCATTTTTCCATCCATACCCACACAGTCAATGACCACATCGGCACCGCCGCCGGTGATTTCCTTGATGTATTCTCCCGTATTGTCATGCTGATCAAAATTGATAACTTCTACCCCTGGGTAACCTTCAGCGTGGCGGAGGCGATAATCAATATAGTCCACAGCGATGATGCGATTGGCTCCCTTATAGGCCGCCCATTTAATGGTCATCAGACCAATGGGACCGCAGCCTAAAACTACCACCGTATCTCCTGGTTTTACACCAGCAACATCCACACCCCATAGGGAAGTGGGCAGTACATCGGTGAGAAAAAGCACCTGTTCATCGGTCAAATCTTCTGGAACCACCTTGGGACCCACATTGGCATAGGGGACCCGCAGCAGTTCTGCCTGTCCGCCGTCATAGCCTCCATAGGTTTTGCTGTAGCCAAAGATAGCGCCGATTTCTCCATTGGTATTGGAGTGATCACATTGACTCCATAGATCGTGCTCACAGTACCAGCAGTGACCGCAGGCGATAGGGAAGGGAACCACCACCCGGTCGCCTTTTTTGAGATGGGTTACTTCCTTCCCCACATCGGTGACAATTCCCATGGTTTCATGGCCAAGGATAAAGCCTCTGGGCATATTGGGGACCATCCCGTGGATGAGATGGAGATCAGAACCACAGATAGCTGTAGAAGTAACCTTTAAGATAATATCATCGGGTTGTTTGATTTCTGGATCTCCTACGTCTCTTACCTTGACATCCTTTACACCTTCATAGACGATAGCTTTCATAATTTTCAACTCCTCATGTTGATCTCTATTTAGATTCCGACAGGAGGATAAAAATTATACTTTTGAATATTGAAAAAGCCTTGGAAGATTATCCAAGGCTTTTTTCCAGTTCATCGATCATGGTGATATATTTTTCCTGCAAGGCATTTTTCTCAGCAGCTTCTTCCACTGCTTTGCATCTTTCCTCTACGCTGGCCATGGCTTTTGGACTTAGATTTTTTTCTCCGAATACATAGATGGCTGTATCTTCTTTTTCAATATGGCGGTGGAGCAGATCTGTATAAGCGATGGCATTGGCGATAATATCCACCTTGGCATCCTCGTCCCCATCTTGTACCCGTTGAAGGGCCGTTTCTAAATTGCTGATGAAAAGACGGCCCAGATCATGCTCAGCGAACATTCCCATGATAGGTCCCTTGGCCACCACTTCTCCCAGTTCTTCAGACATTTTCTCAAAGAGGATATCCTCTTCTTTGCTGTGATGATGCTTGTCCGCATAGTTTCGCACAAAATCAATTATATTATAGAAAGCATCATAGTTTACAGGAGCACCTTTTAAAATCTGGATGCAAAAGCTTCTCGCAACAGACAACATTCTTTTGATATGACGATGTTCTTCCATCATCAGGGCAATGGCATTCATGAAGAAATTCCTCCCTCTATAAATTTTTTTAAGTACTATTTGATATTATTCGCTTTTTCCCACCAAATAAACAGCTGATGACAAATATCACAAATAGATTACCAAAACTGAAAGCTATTGGCAGGGATAAGTCAGGAATAAAGTCCACATCATAATATTGAACTCCAAAATAGTGAAAAAGGAGGGATTTACCGATGGAAATTCGAGAAGGCTTAATTCCTACAGTGTTGGGAACTGCTGTGACTGCTACTGGAGCCATGATGAAAAGACGAGATATGGCCCCTATGATTGCAGCTGGTATTGTTGGCTTTGGATTGGCCCACGTGGTTTTAGGAACCATTGATATGATCCAGCACATGGATGAAGAAAGATAGAAAAAGTGAGGGAGACAGCCTCACTTTTTTTGCGAGCCTTTGAATATATTTATAAAAGCACTTGTCCAGTTATACATAAATAAAAAATAGTTTAATATGGATAGAAATGGGATATCTATTTTATATATAATTTGATTGATAAGGGGAGGAAGGCCAATGAAATTTTCAAAACTGATAGAAGAATTTAGAACCATTCGAGACTATAAAAAAGAGACAATCGAACAGGAAAAAGTACAGGAAATACTTCAAGGGGGAAAAGAGCAAAAAGGAATTGGAGAAGGACAAAAGGTATCTGTTTTCTTTATAGAACAGGGAAAGGAAGTATATAAAAAGCTTTCGGGAAAAGCAGGATACTTTGGAAAGATGATGGAAGCCCCCCATTATTTGGTGATTACCTCAAAGGTCTTTCCTGGATATCTGGCAAACAGCGGCTATATTATGGAGCAAATGCGCCTAAAGGCATGGGAGCTTGGTCTAGGCACCTGCTGGTTGAGCATCGAAGACCCAGAGGACATCAAAAAAGTATTATCCATTGATAGTGATGAGATAGTTACGGCTTTTGCCGCCATTGGATATCCATATACAGGGATTTTTAAGAAAGATATTTCTCCTAAGAGCAGCCGGTTGGGGATAGAAGAGTTAATCTATTCAGAGCATTGGGGAAAACCTTCCACAGTTGAAGAACTGGAAAATAGAGCCTTGGCCAATGTATTCTACTATGCTCGTTACGCGCCCTCCTGGGGAAATCAACAGCCTTGGCGATTTGTACTAGACAAGGATAAGGTGATTCTAACCCTCTATCAAGACCAAGAGGAGGATATGGAACTGGATGGGGGTATCGTCATGTTGTATTTCCAAAGAGCGGCCAATGAAGAAGGGATTGCCGGCCAATGGCATATAGAGGATGGAGAAAGCTTAAGAGCCCCCTATGGGATTCCAAAGGAGTATAGAATATTGGGATATTTCCCATTATAGATAAATTATTCAAGTAAAAAACTGCCTTTAAGGCAGTTTTTGTTGTCTTTAGTAACCGAATCCGCCAAAGTTAAAGAGCAACACAACCAACAATAGGAAGAAGAGCAATAGTGAGGAGTCGGCACCAAAGCTTCCGCCAAATCCACCCCCTAAGAAATCACTGCTAAAGAAAACTACTAATAGTAAAAAAAACAATAATAGAGAAGAATCATCAGCAAAGCCGCCAAATAATCCTTGTTTTGATTCACTCATAACGTACCCTCCATTTTTTATTATTAAAATTTCACCATACTCCATCATACGGAGAAATAAAAAAAGTGTGACAAAATGAGATGCATTTCATACAGGGAGCTATAAAAATTTATCTCTATAATTTCCTAATCCTGCGAAATACTATAAGCTTTTGATAAATATACAACCCATAGAAAAGCATAAACTGCAAAAACTAAAGGTGTGAAGAGAAAGGCAAAAGAACATAGAAAGGAGAATGGGTTTGTATAAAAAAATCAAACTGATTTCTATGATATTGGCTTTTGTACTTTTTGGATCACTATGTGCAATAGGCTGCAGACCGATAGAACGTCCCTTGCCTGAAAGGGATCGTACCGATGTAAACCAACAACGGACAGAGGATTTGGCTAGGATGGAAACACCAGCTCAAGAAACACCACAACAAGGGGTTGAACAACAGCAAGAAAGAACTAAACCACAAGAGCCTATAGTAGAAGAAGGAGAAAGTGGTTTGAATTATGACAACATGCCCCAAAATACACCAGGTGCAAATATTGAAGCTGCCATTGAGGGCATGGAAGGAATTGAAAATGCGGTGGTAATTCTAGTAGAAGAAAGGGCTTTTATCGGCATAGAGACAGAACAAGATATTGAAATCACCAATATGCGAGCACTGCAATCAGAAATAGCAGCGCACATTAGAGAAATGGTCCCAGATATTCAACGGGTTTATATTACCTCTGACAGGGATCGCGTGAATAGATTGAAAATCTATGTAGAAGAATTTAACTATCAAAGACTGCCACAACAAACTATTGAAGAATTGGAAGGATTGTTTTAACAGAGATTTTTTGAATATCAATAAAGAAGGAGAGGCTTTTTCCTTTGATGAAAAATCCTCTCCTTTTTTGATGAAAATTACTTTTTACATTTTACCAAGCACTGCATTGCCTTTAATTTTGCAGCTTCTGCTTCGTGGATATGGGCTTTGTGTTTATGCATGTTTTCCATGTAACAAAGTGTACTTTCGTCTTCTACCACAGGCATCATTTCTGGTGTGGGCGGCTGAACAGAGTGTATACAATCAAAAGAAGGCAATAGGCCAGGCATCATCCCCGGCATCATTCCGGGCATCATTCCGGGCATCATCCCAGGCATTGGTGCAACCCCTGGAGGTACACAGTCCATCCCTGGCATCATTTCAGGCAGAGTAGGCATATACTCCATATTGGGCATGGTGGGCATGTAATCCATGTTCGGCATAGTAGGCATATAATCCATATTCGGCATATACCCTACATTGGGCATAGTAGGCATATAATCCATATTCGGCATATATCCTACATTGGGCATGGTGGGCATATAATCCATATTTGGCATATATCCTACATTAGGCATAGTGGGCATATATCCTATATTGGGCATACCGGGTGCAGCAATCGGTGATACTTGGTCTGGTGTAAGTGGTATATTTGGCCTCATACCTGGCATATGCGGATACATAGGGTTTGGTTGGTCCGCTCTATGATCATTATCTCTCATAGCTTCTTGTTTTTCTTCCACAATAGTTCCCCCTTTATTTATTTTAAGAGTATCTTCTCTCAATTATAAGGTATGCAGCTGAGGGCAAATGTGGCACAGAAAAATCATAGATAGAAATATCAGCATGAAGCAATTTTTTTCACATATATTCCTTTTAGTGGTACCTATTTTAGAATTTAGTATCGTATGTCTATAAAAAGGAGGTTGATAACGTGAAAAAGTTAATGAGCAGCTTGTTGATTACGACAGTTATATCTTCCATGGTGGTAGGGCCCTCCTATGCCGCTGGAGCTAAAGGATTTACTCCACCAGGATTAGAAAAAAAAGGATTTACTCCACCGGGATTGGAAAAAAAGGGATTTACCCCCCCGGGATTAGAAAAAAAGGGAGGCTTGCCTCCAGGAATCTTAAAAAAGTTTTTAGATTTACAGGATGTAGAATGGGCTTGGGAAGCTATTGAGAAGATGGCTGAGAAGGGGATCCTCAAAGGAATTGGAGAGGGACAATTTGCCCCTCGTTTAGCAGTAACCAAAATAGAAGCTCTGGCCATTGTCATTCGAGCCATGGATTGGGAGGAAGAAGTAGAGGACGTACATAGGAAAATTAAAGAAAATAATGAGAAGCATAGAGTTACCGATACCATCCAAGACTGGGCCATTGGCTATGCCAATATAGCTGTGGACAAAGGCCTCATGGATGAAAAGGATTTGACAAAGGATTATTTATTATCTCCTGCAACACGGCAGGAAGTGGCAAAATACATTGTTTGTGCTCTGGGAAAGGGATCAGATGCTGAAAATAGCATGAATAAAAATCTATCCTTTCAAGATGCAAAGGATATAAAAGAGGATTTTATAGGATATGTCTATATGGCCTATCAATTAGGGATCATGACAGGAAATGATAAAAATCAATTCTTACCCAATCAGTCGGTCACTAGGGCGCAGATGGCCGTGATGGCAAGCAAATTGGACAGAGTAGATGCAGAGCCAGGGAAAGAGGCAGAAATAGAGATTTTCAAGGGTAAAATCACAGACATTGGAAGGGGAACTATAACCGTAAAGCATGACAATAGGGAAAGATGGTTCTCTATCCATAGTAGTACAGAAATTATTATCAATGACAAAACAAAAGCCCTGTCAGATTTAAAGCCGGGTATGGAGGTTGCTTTAGAGATTGAGGATGGAGAAGTCATCAAAATCACAACGAGTACAAAAATGGAAACCATAGCAGGAATATTAATGGGCATCAATCGAACTACCAAAGAAATCACCGTAAGGGTGGGCAGTGTGGATAGAGATATCCCTTTGGATGGGATAGCCACCATAACATTAGATGGGAAAAATGCTAGGATTAGTGACTTATACCCTTATATGTCCGTAGAGGTGACCCTGGCCTACGACAAAGCCACCTATGTAAAGGCAGCTTCTGTAGAGGAAGAGCTTACAGGAATGCTAGTAGAAAAAGTCATAGGACCTACCAACCGTTTGACCTTGAAAGTTAGTAAGGAAAATAAAATCCTTTCTATAGCAAAGGATGCAAAAATACTGGATCAAGCTGGAAACGCTATTGATTTTGAGGAACTAAAGCTGGGAGCAGAGATTAAAGTATATCTTGTAAATCAAATTGTTGAAAAGATAAGGGTAGTAGAGTAGACTAAAAGGCTGATAAAAAGGATATCTTTTTATCAGCCTTTTAGCGGGTTTTCTGTAATAAAAAGGAAATATTTTATAATTCTCTATTGACATTAGAGAATTATAGGAATAGAATAAAAATATAGGGTAGGGGGGTATCGTATTGAAAGGAGGGTTATTATGAAGTCAGAGCACCTTAAAATATATGGCATGACCTGTGCTGCCTGTGCCAAGGCTTCGGAAAGAGCCGTAAAAAGGTTAGAAGGTGTCACGGAAGTGAATGTAAACTTTGCCACTGAGAAGATGGTGGTAGCCTATGAAGAAGAAAACACCAACTTAGACAAAATCAAGGAAGCCATTGAAAAAGCAGGCTATGAGGCAAAGGTTGAAGAAGCAGCCAAGGAAGTGACGATCCCCATTTCGGGAATGACCTGTGCAGCCTGTGTAAAGGCTGTGGAGCGGGTGGTAGGAAAACTAGAAGGGGTAGAAAGTATAAATGTAAATTTTGCTACAGAAAAGGCTGCTATTCGATATAATCCAGAAAAAACGAGATTGTCTGAAATAAAGCAGGCCATTACCAAGGCCGGATACACCCCTTTGGAGATTGAGAAAAGCAATTCTGTTGACGAAGACAAGGCAAGGAAGGAAAAAGAAATAGCCGTATTGAAAATGAAACTGATGGCAGCTGCCTTATTTACCGTTCCTCTTTTATATATTGCCATGGGCCATATGGTGGGATTGCCATTGCCTAATGTACTTCATCCCATGCATTATCCTTTGAATTTTGCTTTGGCCCAGATTGTGCTAACCATACCTGTAGTAATAGCAGGCTATCGCTTTTACACCGTTGGCTTTAAAGCTATCTATAGAAGAAGCCCCAATATGGACTCACTGATTGCCATGGGTACCGCTGCTGCAGTTCTTTATGGAGTATATGGCACCTATCAGATCACCCAAGGAGATTTTGCCTATGCAGAGGATCTTTACTTTGAGACTGCCGGCGTAATCATCGCCCTTATTCTTTTGGGAAAATATTTGGAAGCCATTAGTAAGGGGAGAACCTCCGAGGCCATTAAAAAGCTAATGGGCTTGGCACCTAAGACTGCCTTGGTAGTTCAGGAGGGTAAGGAACTTGAGATTCCCATAGAAGAAGTGGAAGTTGGAGACATTATCCTAGTAAAACCTGGTGCAAAAATCCCCGTTGATGGAATCGTCACGGAAGGACATACTTCCATTGATGAATCCATGCTGACAGGAGAAAGTATTCCAGTAGAAAAAAGGATAGGAGATCGGGTGATTGGTGCCAGCATCAACAAACATGGAAGCATTCACTTCCAGGCTACCAAGGTTGGAAGTGATACAGCCTTGGCTCAAATCATCAAGCTGGTGGAAGATGCCCAGGGTTCTAAGGCTCCTATCGCCAAAATGGCCGATATTGTCTCTGGATATTTTGTACCGATTGTATTTGTTATCGCATTACTGTCTTCACTAGCTTGGTATATCTCAGGGGAGAGCAATATATTTTCTTTGACCATTTTTATCTCCGTGTTGGTGATTGCATGCCCTTGTGCCTTGGGATTGGCTACGCCTACGGCTATTATGGTGGGTACTGGAAAGGGAGCCGAGTACGGTGTACTGATCAAGGGTGGTGAAGCCCTAGAAACTGCCCATAAGGTTCAGACCATTGTTTTTGATAAGACAGGAACCATTACAGAAGGAAGACCAGAGGTTACGGACATTGTGACCACAGAGATAGCGGATAAGAGGAAGCTTCTACAAATTGCCGCATCGGCTGAGAAGGGCTCCGAACACCCATTAGGGGAGGCCATTGTCAAGGGTGCTGCCAAAGAGAATCTTCAAATGCTCAAGGTGGAAAACTTTAAAGCCATTCCCGGTCACGGAATAGAAGTATCTGTAGAAGGACAGTCTATATTATTGGGAAATCGCAAATTGATGGTAGAGCGAAAGGTAGATTTATCTGTTTTAGAAAAAGAATCGAATCGCCTGGCTGAAGAGGGAAAAACCCCTATGTATGCAGCCTTTGATGGAAAACTGGCAGGGATCATTGCCGTAGCTGATGTGGTAAAAGAAAGCAGTGCAAGGGCTATTCAGAAGCTTCATGCCATGGGAATTGAGGTAGCTATGATTACCGGTGATAACAAAAGGACTGCAGAAGCCATTGCCAAACAGGTAGGTATCGATAGGGTTTTGGCAGAGGTGCTGCCTCAGGATAAGGCCAATGAGGTGAAAAAACTGCAGCAGGAAGGAAAAAAGGTGGCTATGGTAGGTGATGGGATTAACGATGCACCGGCTCTAGCCCAGGCAGATATTGGGATTGCCATTGGTTCAGGAACCGATGTGGCTATGGAATCAGCGGATATAGTATTAATGAAGGATGATTTGATGGATGTACCAACGGCACTGCAGTTGAGTAAGAGTACCCTTCGAAACATCAAGCAAAACCTATTTTGGGCCTTTGCATATAATACAGCTGGGATTCCATTGGCAGCAGGAGTGCTTCATCTCTTTGGAGGGCCTCTGCTAAGCCCTATGTTTGCAGCGGGAGCCATGTCCTTAAGCTCTGTGTCCGTATTGACAAATGCATTGCGATTAAAGGCTTTCAAACCCTATAAGTAGGGCAGGACCTAGGTCTCCTCCCAAGGGTAGGAAATAAAGTTTTTTAATATAAAGGAGGAATTTTACATGAAAAAATTAATGGCAATTGAAGGAATGAGCTGTGGTCATTGTGTAAAGCATGTGACCAATGCCCTAGAAGAAGTTACGGGTGTGACTTCGGTGGCAGTGGATCTACAGGGAAAAAATGCGGTGGTAGAGTTGAGCAGCGCTGTGGAAGATAGCGTACTAAAGGCAGCGGTAGAAGAAGCAGGTTATGACGTGGTGGATATAAAAAGCATATAAAGAGGATGATAGAAGCCTCAGGAAAAGATTAGAAGTTCTTTACTGAGGCTTCTTTTATAGAAAAATAGAAGGAGGGCCGTTATGGAGACATCTGAGAAAAAAGAACAATGTCAGCATTGTGACAAGATGACAGAAAATGAAAGAATGAGCCATCGTCCAGAACAAATTACTCAGAATCTTGTGAAGCGATTGAACCGAATCGAAGGGCAGATTCGAGGAATTAAGGGAATGATTGAAAAAAATGTATACTGTGATGATGTACTGATTCAAATTGCTGCAGTACAGTCAGCTATCAATGGGGTAGGGAAGGTACTGTTGGAGAGCCACATGAAAAGCTGTATTGTGGAACGGATTCAATCGGGGGACGAGGAAGTAGTAGATGAGCTTTTAAAAACCATTGGAAAGATGCTCAAATAGAATAACAAGATAAAGGGGACGACAGAATGAAAAAGCTTTTAATCCTAGGAATGGCAGCAGCCATGGTACTTTCCACAGCCGCTTGCAGTGCCACCGATGTGGTAGCAAAATATGCAAAGACTTCCTTTACGGCCTTAGTCGATGGAAATCCAGAAAGGGTAAGCTATGATGAAGGCGTGGAACACTGGATTTTGGAAACCGAAGAAAAAGAACAGTTCCGTTTCAGCAAAGATTTTTCACAAAATAACACAGATGCGGCTATTGTTTTGAAGGGAAAGCCTTTTATAGATGCAGGAATGGATATCAACAAGCTGTCTGAATCGGAATTCCTTTATGACCCAGTAACAGACGAACTTGTGCTGCTCTTTGAGTTAGGAGAAGAAAAACTGGGAGGAGAAAGTGCTTCAGAAACCTTTGCTAAAATTGTAGAGCAAAAGAGAGATCTTATTGATTATCATGCTTCTGCAGATCATTACAATATTTCTCTGCCCAATGGCAATAAATTTGAATGGGCAAAGGATATGTCCAACAATGATAAGGATATTGTATTTGTCCTGAATCCACAGCCCTTTATCGATGCAGGAGTAAATCCAGAACAGGTAGAGGGATGGATTTTTACAAAGATGGAGGTTGAAGGAAAAAAAGGTGAAGAAGTGGATCTCTTTTTAAAACCCTTGGATTTAAAATAGAAAAGTATGTAGTGGAGGACCTATGTGTCCTCCTGTTTGTGGAGAGGGCAGGTGGGAGCAGCAGAATCTTCTGCCCTTAGGGAAAGAAATAGAGAAGATATTCAAGGTGCAAAACATAAAGTAATAGTTGAAAAAAGTACTAGCATAAAGTATCATAAACCATAGATAGAATAATTCTTTGTTAAAACAGATTTTTAATGAGAGAATTTAGGTGTCTTTCTGTAAAGAGGATAAACATATCATTAAAAAAGATGTATAGCGGTAGAGCATCTGAAGTATAGGGGTGGGAATATGAGAAAGCAGACTATATTGTGGATTGAGGGCATGGTGTGTACCAACTGTGAAAAACGGGTTGCAGAGGCACTAATGGCTGTAACTGGAGTGGAGTATGCAAAGGTGGATTTTAATCAATCCAAGGCTTATGTTACCTATGATGATGAAAAAACTGATGCAACACAGTTTGCAGCAGCAGTGAGGAAGAGTGGCTATGAGCTATTAAAAGAAGGCAAGAAAGGTGCAGATAAAAGCATTATTCCTTGGATTCTCCTGCTTCTCGGAGGCTTTTATATCATCAACAATACCATTGGCTTTAATTTTATTCCCGAAGTCACAGCAGAAATGGGTTATGGACTGTTGTTCATGGTGGGAGTATTGACCTCCTTTCATTGCATTGCCATGTGCGGCGGCATTGCCCTGTCTCAAGGTCTTCATCCCCATTCAGGAGGCAAGAAAGGGGTATCTTCCCTTCTATACAATATAGGGCGTGTAATGGCCTATACCCTAGTAGGCGGCATTGTAGGCGGTTTGGGAGCCGTGGTCTCTCCATCGGGACAGTTTAAAGGGATTGTGGCAGTTATGGCAGGACTTTTTATGGTTTTGATGGGATTAAAAATGTTGAATATATTGACCTTGCCAATCTGGCTCCGACTGAGATTACCCCATCTATCCTATGGGAAAGCCAATATTTCAGGGCCTTTAAGACCTTTGGCTATCGGGTTTCTAAATGGATTTATGCCTTGTGGACCCTTACAGACCATGCAGCTTTATGCCTTGGGAACGGGAAGCGTAGTTCAAGGAGCCCTGTCTATGTTCTTCTTTAGTTTAGGAACGGTTCCTCTGATGCTGGCCTTTGGGTTTATTTCTTCTGTCATCAGCAAAGGACTTGGAAACAAAATGGTAAAAGCCAGCGCCCTTTTGGTGATGATGCTAGGGGTGATGATGGTCAATCGAGGATTTGCCCTATCGGGTATAGCCCCTAACTTTGGGCAGCAAAACCCTTCTGTGGCAAAAAGCGATGAAATCAGGATGGAGGATGGCAAGCAGATTATCGATTTGACCATTGGTGCCAGGAGTTATATTCCCAGTGTCAGAACTGCTCAAATAGGTATTCCTCTAAGGATCAATCTGGATGTACAGAGTATCAATGGATGCAATAACCCCATCAGCATACCTGGATACGGAATCCAAAAGGATTTAACCTCTGGAGAGAGTTTTATAGAATTTATCCCTACCCAGGAAGGCCCCATCACCATTACCTGCTGGATGGGAATGATTACCACCAGGATTACAGCTGTAAAAGATATGGGAGCGGAGAATATTGAAGGGACAAAATCCCAAAGGCCAAAGGCTCCGGAAGCACCTGAGCCTTTCTTTGGAGGCGGGGATGCCTGCTGTGGGGGTGGCATTTTTCAGGTGGAAAATGCAGCTGGAAAAGCAGTAATCAATGGAAAAGGGCAGACTGTTGAAATGGAAGTTAGCTTAGAAGGCTATGGTCCAAATATTTTGGTGGTCCAAAAAGGTCTCGAGACCCGATGGGTAATTGATGCAAAGGAACTCAGCAATTGTACCTATCAGTTGGCAATACCCGATGCCAACTTTATCCAGACCCTCAAAGAGGGAAGAAACGAAATTAGATTTACGCCGGAAAAGACCGGAGAGATATATTTTTCCTGCGGCATGGGAATGCTCTATGGCAAAATTGTCATTGTAGATGACATCGAAAAGGTAGATTTAAACCAAATTGAAAATACTTCTGTTACACCTTATTGATCCTATTAAAAAGAGTAAAGGGAATTTCTTTGAGAAATCCCTTTACTCTTTTTTAAAATTTGATAGGAAAGTTCTACTTTTCTATCAAATTTAAAAAAGGGGTTGTAGGGGATG
>JBFNEZ010000013.1:0-45037 GCA_040797825.1 Thermotaleaceae bacterium
CTTCCTGAATATCTTTTATTTTTTCTTCCCCATTTTTTTCCCATACCTTCATGCCCACGGTGGCGATACTGGCCACTGCCTGTCCATATTGGTTCATCACAGGGGCTGCAATAGCCTTCACACCAATTTCCAATTCTTCATCACAAATTCCATAACCAGTTTTCCAAATTTTCTGAATTTTTTCTTTAATTTCTTTAGGATCTATCAGGCTGTGAGGCGTATATTGTTTATGTTCCTTTTGTTGAATGATTTCATCTACCAATTTCTCGTCCATATAGGCCAAAATCGCTTGGGCTGCAACGGCAGCATTAACAGGCATCTCACTTCCCAACTTAACGTAAAACTTATACGTAGTGGAAGGAATTACTGTATCAATACATATGGCACGTCTGGTATCTTCGTCTATGACTGTAAGAAAAACAACCTCATCATATTTTTGTGATAGTTTTTCCATATAAGGTCTGGCCACCCTGCGAATATCCGTATGATTCAATAGATTTATAGCCAGCTGTAGAATTTTTAAGCCTAGTTTATACTTTTTAGTCTGATGATCTTGAAGAATATATCCATTTTTTCTTAAGGAAGTCAAAAGGCGATGGACACTACTGATAGGAATATCTAAAATCTCAGCAATTTCTGTAATCATATATCCTTCTTCCTTTTCACTCAATAAATCTAAAAGCTCCAATGTTCTATCCACAATTCGCAAATAAATCCCCCATATTTTTCCACTCAGTGGAATATTTTTTCATAGCTTGGAAATATATGTATCATTATATACAAGATTTGTTAGAAATTCAATAGTATTAAAATATTTTTCTATATATTTTGTTTAATTTAGGTAAAAATTACTAGAATTCAAAATATTATATCATTATTTGCAGAAAAATAACATATTCCATCATTTTTTGTAGAAAAATAAAAAGCCAATGTATCTATACAATGGCTGGTATCTTCATTATCCTATGTAATTTCACCTATATCCAAATAGATTTCTACAGTTTTATTTGCTTTGCTCCTCCAGACGGTTAAGTATGGTGGTGTATCCATCGGCACCATAGTGTACACAGCGGTTGATACGACTAATGGTAGCAGTACTGGCTCCTGTGACTTCTTCGATTTCATTGTAGGTTTTATTCAATCGGAGCAATTTCGCAACCTTCAGTCGTTGAGAGAGCGCCTGTATTTCTTTTATGGTACAAATGTCTTCAAAAAAACGATAACACTCCTCTAAATTCTCTAGAGATAGGATCGCTTCAAATAATTCATCGGTAAATTGATTTTTCAATTTGGATTCATAGGTCATTCTGCTCACCTCAAATTCATTTTATACTTGTATTATTCTATATCCTTTTAGTATATCCTCTTTCCAATGAAGAAAAACATTTCTCAAAATAAGGTTTGTATTTTACCACTTTTTCATAGAATTATTTTCAAATTTTTCTATTGACTTTATTCAAAAAAAACCTTATACTCGTTATTAATTGATTAAACAACTTAAGAACTTGGATATCTCTTATCCAGAGAGGTGGAGGGACTGGCCCGATGAAACCCGGCAACCGGCTTTTAAAGCAGCGGTGCCAATTCCTGCAGTGAACATAGGCTGACAGATGAGAGAAGCGCATGGTTTCGTATGCCTCTTTCGCTGTGAAAGGGGTTTTTTTATTGTTTAAAAACTCCAGAATAGCAGAAAATTCTTTTGGTTCTTACCAGCCTATCGTATGAAAATATTTTATATCAAGGAGGAAGCCATGATCCGCATTGAAAATTTGAGTAAAGTTTATAAAAAAGGTAGAAATGAAGTAATGGCTCTGCGGGATATCAATCTTGAGGTCAAAAAAGGTGACATTTTTGGAATTATCGGTCTGAGCGGTGCTGGTAAATCCTCACTTATCCGTTGTATCAACCGCATTGAAGAACCCAGCGAAGGAGACATCTGGGTCAATGACATCAATCTGGTGACCCTGAAACCTAGAGCTCTGCGCAGCATGCGTAAGAAGATCGGGATGATCTTTCAAAATTTCAACCTGCTTCACAGCAAAACCGTATTTGAAAATATTGCCTTTCCCTTACGCCTTTCCAACGCACCAGAGTCCGCCATAGGCGAAAAGGTCAATGAGCTTTTATCTTTAGTAGAACTATCGGAGAAGGCCCAGGTTTATCCCAGCCAGCTTAGTGGCGGTCAAAAACAGCGGGTGGGTATTGCCCGAGCTTTGGCTTCTGATCCCGATGTGCTGCTCTGCGACGAAGCTACCTCTGCCTTGGATCCCAAAACCACAAAACAAATTCTTTCCTTATTAAAGAGCATCAATCAGACCATGGGATTGACCATTGTCATGATTACCCATGAAATGGAAGTTATCAAAGAAATTTGCAATCGGGTAGCTATTCTAGAGGGCGGAGAGATTGTGGAAATGGGCAATACCATCGATGTTTTCTCTAAGCCGGGAACCGAGGCAACCCGTCATTTTGTAGAACAAATTCACCACCTTCCCAATCATCTAATAAATGGAAAAATATTAAATCTTTCCTTTACAGAGGGTAGTGCTGGAAAGCCCATTATTGCACAGATCATTAAAACCTTTGATACAGAGGTCAATATCCTATCTGGAAACATTGAATACATTCAAGAAAAGCCCATTGGCAAGCTGGTTGTAGAAATCGCCGTAGATGACCATACCTTACTGGATATTGTGACCTATCTGGAAAAAAATCATGTGAAAGTAGAGGTGTTAAAGAATGAATAGCTTTCAAGATATGGTGCTTTTGCTGACCCCATCCCTTATTGACACACTCTACATGGTCTTTATATCCATTGTCTTTACAGTTATTTTAGGGTTACCCTTAGGCGTCATTTTGATTGTCAGCAATCAGGATCACATATTGCCCAATCCAATACTGAATCATGTGCTTTCCTATGTGATCAATATGATGCGTTCTCTGCCCTTTATCATTTTAATGATTTTTATTATTCCTTTTACAAGACTGGTTGTTGGGACCTCTATTGGAACCAATGCAGCCATCGTACCTCTAGTCGTAGCCGCCACTCCCTTCTTTGCCCGAATTGTTGAAACTGCCCTTCGTGAAGTGGATTGGGGTGTGGTAGAAGCCGCCATTGCCATGGGTGCAACTCCCTTACAAATCATTACAAAGGTTCTCATTCCTGAAGCCATGTCCTCTATTGTATTGGGTATCACCATTACTTTGATCAATATCATCAGCTTTTCCGCCATGGCTGGTTCTGTTGGAGCTGGTGGATTAGGAGATCTAGCCATACGCTATGGTTATCATCGTTTTCAAACCGATGTAATGATAGCTACGATTATCGTATTGATTATACTGGTTCAAATTATCCAAACCCTAGGCAACAAAATTGCCAAGGCTATCAATAAAAAGTAGAGGATTCCTTTTTCCTTTAGCATAGTTGCTCTCTTAAATAGGAATACTATCTCCAAAAGGAGATGAGCCTATGCCTAAAAAAAATACTTTCCGCTTTGGTGCCAATGAAGCCCAGGATTTGATCGATACTACTTACAATTTCAGGGACTATGAGATTTTAGAAAAGGATGAAAATGCTTACCTCATGCCTGAGAGCATGCAAAGAGATGTGGATTATATTGACAGTACCCGCTTTTATGAAAACAGCAAGGAATATCAAGAACAATTGGGTATAAAGAAAGAAACTCAAGAAAAGAACTGAGGGCTTCACTATAGGAGCTTCCGTTCTTTTTCTATTTGCAAGACATCAATAGCTTCCCATATTCGCTTTTGGGGTGGTCAAATACTTCCAGACAGCTGCCCTTCTCTACAACTTTTCCTTCGTGCATAATATATACTTGGTCTGCAATCTTTCGTGCCAGCAAAATATCATGGGTAATATAGACCATGGCAAAGCCTCTGCTATTTTGAAGGCCTTTTAGTAATCTCAAAGTATTGGCCTTGGTGGAGGGATCTAACATAGAACTGATTTCATCGGCAATCAAAAGCTTGGGTTCCATTATCAAACTTCGGGCAATGGCTACCCGTTGGCGCTGACCGCCGCTCAAGTTGGCGCATTTTCTATTTAGAAAATGATCCTCTACAGAAAGCTGTACCTCCCTTAAACAATCCTTCATCCGCTGCTCTCGCTCTTGTTCCGTTCCCAACTTTAGGATATGCAGAGGCTCCTGAACTGCCTGAGCCACAGTAAAATTCCCGTTAGTAGCCGAAAAAGGGTCTTGGAAGATCATCTGTATTCCCTCTTTTCTGGCTGTCATATTGTTCCCCTCTACAGAAAACCCTTGAAAAAACACTTCTCCTTCCTCTGCCTTTAGATGGCCTGACAAGATACTGGCTAAAGTTGTTTTTCCGGAACCAGACTGTCCCAGTAAAACCAGAATTTCACCCGATGCTACCTTTAATGAGCAGTCTATACAAGCTTTTATAGTCCTTCCTTGATAGCTGAAGCTTTTGGACAAACTCCTTCCTTCAAGCAAGGTCACAATCCCTCCTTGATTGCATGCCACCTTTCTTTCCAGAGATGCATATTTTAAGAGGGGCTTATTCTCTTTACAGCTTTCTAGTTTTTGGGTACATCGCCCATAGAAAGTACAGCCCCCCTTCTCCTTTCCCTCTGCTTCTCCAGGTATACCCCATAAATCTTGATAGGGATTTAATTCTAAAGAAGCATGGATCAAGCCCCGGGTATAGGTATGCATGGGATTATAGAGAATTTCCTTTGTATAGCCTTCTTCTAAAACTACACCGTCATAGAGAACCAGCACTTTAGAGGTCAATTCTTGAATGACCCCTATATCATGAGAAATAACCATCATAGAGATTTTTTTACTTTTCTGCAGCTTCTTTAGAAGAGAAAGGATCTCCTTTTTAGAAACACCATCTAAGGCGGTAGTAGGCTCATCTACCAACAATAGCTTTGGTTCTCCCGCAAGGGCCATGGCAATCAATACTCGCTGACGCATCCCTCCCGAGAGCTGATGGGGATAACACTGCCCCCAATAGCTGTCCAATCCCACTAACTCCAACAGCTCCCCAACCTTCTTTTTTGATTCTTTTTCTACCTTTCCATTTTCTTTTCTCAGGCCTTCTGCAATCTGTTCTGCAATGGTTAACAAGGGGTTGAGCACATCTAAATGGTTTTGGAAAACCAATGCCATCTCCTTCCATCGATAGGCATTACGTTCCTTATGGGATAAGACTTGTAAATCAATCCCCTCATAGCAAATTTCTCCTGCAGCTTTTGTCTTTTTATCTAAAAGTCCCATTATAGCCATGGCAACGGATGTCTTTCCACTTCCTGATTCTCCTACAATTCCCAATACACTCTCTTTTTCCATAGAAAAGGAAATAGAATCTAAGGCAGTAATTCCTCCTTCTCCTAATGGATAAACTACAGATAAATCTCTAACTTCTAATAATTGGTTTTTCATATGCATCAATCCACCTTTTTCGCCAAACTATAGCATCCTTTCAATCTCTTTTATCATAAAGGCAAAGGCACCAACAATCAATAAAATCGCCGTCAGAGGAGATAGAACCCACCACTTCCAATAGGGTGTAAAATAAATACCCTTAAAATTCATGGCATGATGTAAAATGAGACCCCAGCTTTTTGAGGTTGGATCCCCTAAGCCTAAAAAAGAAAGGCTGGCTTCCATGGTGATGGCTCTGCTGGTGAGGCGAATGAAGCTGACCGCCATCAAAGGAAAGGTCTCTGGTATAAAATGATACCATACAAGATACCAAAAACTAGCGCCATAGCTTTCTGCCGCTTTGATATATTTCTCCTCCTTTAAGGCAATGACTTTGGACCTGATGATCCTGGCAGGAGCTGTCCAGGAAAATAAACTAAGTACCAGTATAATATTTTTCACGCTAGGCCCAAAAAATGCGCCCAATACTATCATAAGGGGCAAATCTGGCAGGGCAATCATCATATCCGTGACTGCCATAATCCAGCGGTCCATCTTTCCCCCATGATATCCGCTAATGAGACCGAGCAATCCTCCCCCCAGACCTGCCAACACAGCAGTACTGACACCTACGATAACACTCATTCTGGCGCCATAGCATATCTGTCCCCATAAATCTATGCCCAAATCATCAGTTCCAAGCCAATGTTCTGAGGATGGCGGCAGAAGAGCTGAAGCCGATGGGATTTTTGCAGGATGGACTGCTGCATTTTCTCCTAATAATGCAATCAGCAGGACAAAACAAATAATAAAAAAAGATACTTTTCCAATAATAGAGAGTTTAAAAATAAATTCTTTAATGTGCTTCATCTACTGTACCCTCGGATCTAATTTTTTATAGATAATTTCTGCCAGTCCATTCATGGACAGTACCATGCAGGCTGTAAACAGGAAAATCCCTTGAATCAAAGGATAATCCCGCATCATTACCGCTTGACGCATCAAACTGCCAATACCGGGGTATCGAAATACATTTTCTACTAAAATTGCTCCGCTCACCACTGCTCCAAAGCTTAAAAATATTCTGGTGATAATGGGAAGCAGTGCATTTTTTAAAGCATGTCTTAACAATATTTTGACCCTCCCTAACCCCTTTGCTTTAGCAGTGGTGATATAGTCCTTTGACAATATCCCTATCATGCTGTTTCTTGAAAGCAGATAAAACTCCCCTAGTCTGGCTATGCTTAGAGTCATCACAGGCAGTACTCCGTGATGCAATATACTGAGGATTTTGTCTGACAGAGGGTATTCTGATAAAAATGGCTTTATGCCGCCGGCCAGAGGAAATAGTCCTAAATAAGCAGCAAATACAAAAAGAAAGATTAAGCCTACTAAAAATCCTGGAATTTCTGATAGGAGAACAAAAGAAAAATACAGAAGCCTATCCTGCCATTTTTCCTGATAATACGCTGAAAAACTGCCAAATACAATGCCTAGAAAAGCACTCAATAGAATAGAAAGACCTACCAAGGCGGCAGTCCAAGGTAATCGAGAAAGAATAATTGCCCATACAGAATCTTTAAAATGAATGCTGTATCCCATATCTCCCTTCAGCAAACGCAGGCCATAGTTGTAAAATTGCTGATAAAGAGGCAAATCCAAACCATAATAAGCTTTGTAGCGTTCAATTTCCTCATGGCTAAAGGTTACACTAACACTGCCTTCTTCAGCAGATAAAAAAGTGAAGGGGTCCCCAGGCATGAGCCTGGGGATGAAAAAGTTTAATGTAATAAGCACCAACAAAGTAATCATTACTTTTTTTAGACCCATTTTTTCTTTAAGCAGTTTGACCATTGTTAATCCCTTTCTAGATAGGACAGCTTGCTGTGTTCCAAGGAATGATGATCAAACATATACATCCAGCCATCATATTTATCAGGACGAAAAACACTGGAATCTGTAGTGTTGTAAAGAGGCAATTGTGGAACTTCTTCTGCGATAAGTTCTTGAAGCTGATAGATGATTTTTTTTCTTTTTTCTGGATCAAATTCATTTAATTGTGCCCTAGCCAATTCCTCTATGGCCTCATTTTTGTAGCCTGGGATAACGGCAGAGCTTGCTGAACCATCCTTCACAATGGTTGTGGCATATCTCTCCCGAATCAAATCTGCATCGCCTCCCCAGCCTCCATATCCGCTGACAGCTACTTCGTAATCTCCGGTTTTGATGGCATGATCCCTTGTTTTCATATCTACACTCTTTACATCTACTTGAATGCCTGCCTCCTCTAATTTGAGCTTGATCAATTCTCCAATACGGACCTCTTGAGGAGTATTTTGCACAAGAAGCTGAAACTTCACTGTTTTCCCTGCCAATAGTGCCTTTGCTTTTTCAATATCATGGGTATAGGTTTTGACCTTTGGATTATACCAAATATGATCCTTTGGCAGATAGCCTGCACTGGCAGATATACCTGCACCTCTGGCAACTTTTTCCACCAGCTCCTCCCGATCGATGGCATAGGCAATGGCCTGACGTATACCCTTTTCTTTTAGCTGAGGAACTTTATTCATATTAAAGTACATATTGTACCCCCAAAAGCCAGGACTTTTTAGGACACGATAGGCGCTGTCCTGTTGGTATCTTCCCAATATATCTGGAGAAGCAGTTATCATATCAATTTCTCCCTGCTCAAAGGCCAGTACTGCATCACTAACAGGAACAAACTCAATGGCTGATGCTCTTTGTTTAGGACCCCAGTAGTTTTCAAAGGCCTTGAAGCGATAACTTCCCTGTTCCTTATTGTACTCCTCAAGGATATAGGGACCACAGCCAATCACTGCTTCAGGTCCGTCAAATTTGTTTGGATCCTCTACCTTCTCCCATATATGCTTGGGAATGATACGCACATCTCCTATTTTTTCCAACAAAACAACCTTAGGTTCTTTAACGGAGATTTTTAGCTTATTTCCTTCTAAAATTTCTATTTTTTCAATAAAGCTTTTCCCATCTATGAACAAAGAATTATTTACGGGGGGATGCTTTTCAAAGTATTCAAAGGAAAATTTAACATCCTCTGGGGTCATGGCCTCCCCATCCTGCCACTGTACCCCTTCCTGAAGAGTAAATATATAGGCCTTTCCACTCTCCACTGTTTCCCAATTTTTTGCCAACCAAGGAATGTAACCCTTTTCTCCTCGCTCAAGAAGACTGTCAAAGATGAGCCGCATTTTGTAGCTGCCAGGACCCCTTGAGTAGTGAAGATAGGGACTTGGATAACCATAATCTCCTCCTGCCAGTCGTAGTATTACAGGTTCTTGATTTTGCTCACTTTCTTTTACTGTCTCCATTGCTCCCCCAGGAGAAGCCTTGGAACAACCCATCATATTGGTGATTAACACCATTGACAATATGCATAGGAGGATAAGTTTTCCTACTGTACTTCTTCTCACCGTGGGCCACCCTCCTCTTCAGCTGAAACCTGCCAATTCATCCAGGCAATCTTTGCTTGAGTTCTTTCTTCAATCCTGCCATCTTGACCCTTGCTTTGGATAAATTCGTGAATCAGTTTTTTATCCTTTGGCGTTAGGGAGTATAAAAGTTCAATACGCTTTATGTAGAATGGAACCGCTTCTTCTAATGACATTTTCGTGGTCCAGGCCCTATCCATGTATCTAAGCTCTGGATAATATCCCATTTGCCATAGGGTATTAAAACTACAGTAGATTTTCTCCTCTCTTGGAGGAAAATCTCTGTCTATTTTTAATACCTTCAATAATTCATCTAAGATACTATCTTTCCGTCTAACAAAGCCACTTAAAAAACAGTGCTTCCTTGAAGCATCAATCATTTTTTTCAGCGTATCGAAGTCATGAACCCCTGGCGTCATGGATGCATATACCAAATCAAAGGCTTTTTTCCAGCCATAATCCTCCAGTTGGATTTTATTCCATGAATTTTTCTCAAATTTAATGTTCTTCAAGCCTTCTTTTATAGCATTTTCTCTGGCTATTCCGAGCATTTCCTCTGAAATATCAAGAGCAACCACCTCTTTGCAATACCTTCCCAGAGCTATGGCCTGATGTCCTGGTCCACAACCGATATCTAAGACCCTGCTCTGTTCTGTGACCATGGAATACTCCATAAAAAATTCCACCACATTCTGTTTCCTATCTTTTCTTTCTTGGGCATCTTGTGCGTATTTTTTAGCTCTGAAATTCCAAAAATCTGCTGCCTTTTTTTCCTTTTCATCCTGCAGTAGCGCTGCTGCCTGTTCCACCATATTTTCTTCCCCCTTTACGAGTTCATATTCTACCAATAAAAAAACCACAAAAGAAGCGCCTATTTTCTTCAATAAGCATACAACCTTCATGGTTTATTTTCTTAATTCTTTTTTTCTATATCCATCTAAATCAATATTTCTCTTGAATAATCTTTAAAACAATCTAAGCATACCTGTTTGCCTTCCATCAGCCTCATTTTATGTTCAGGAGCTCCTTCTCCGCAGGTTTCACATACTACAGTAGTAAAGAGCCTAGCTTTTTCAGGCAATGTAAATTTTGGCTCTTTGAACTCAAATATTTCTTCTAAGGGAGCGGTCAACAAATATTCCTGTCTCTCTTTTCGTTCCATATTTCCTTGAAAGGGCTTTAATACCACTCGCAGATTTTTTCCCGTAGTTCTATTAAAGAAACTAAAGGCTTGTTTGCCTGTTCCTCTATAGATCAGATTTCCCTTTCCAAAACTGCATCCCAATAAGGCTTGAATGGCATCCACGCCGCAAGCATCGTTTTCTGTAACACATACCAGCTCCTCATCTTCCGCAAAGCTTATTCCCAGTTTCTCTACAGCAGCTTCACTGGCCCGAAAGCCAATGGCCAATCCAGGACATTCATGCCCATGAAATCCCACACTCTTTTCCCATAAAACCTTATCCATTGTAATCCCTCCTTATAAAATTAAAGCCACGAAAACTAACCCCTTTGGGCAGCCTTCATGGCATTGTGTCTTCATGACTTCATTAGAACTATACCACCATTATAAATGGCCCATCCTACTTTGTCAATATATGGAATTCACTGAATTTTTGTTCAAAATTAGGAGGACACACAGGTCCTCCCCTACAATCATTTTTATATCATAGATAGGTTTCTATTACATCCTTTAATCCTTCAATATCCCTTATTCCCAATCCAGCCTCTTGGGGCAGCACAAGCATCGGTCCTTGAGGTCGGATACCTCCGATGACAGGATCTTCATCCAACAAGAATATAGCATCTAAATCGAATCTTGTAATATTCCTTTTTGCAGCAGCGAGATGGGCTGCCGCCGTAAGACCTACTTTGCTTTCAATCATACTCCCCAGCATGCACTCCATGCCATAGGTCTCTGCCATGGCAACAATCTTTAGGGCATTGTAAATTCCACCACACTTCATCAGCTTAATATTTATTAAATCCGCCGCCCGCATATTTAATATTTTAAATGCATCCTGAGGACTAAACATACTTTCATCGGCCATGATGGGCGTATCTACATGATCCGTAACAAACTTCAATCCCTCCAGATCCCAGGCCTTTACAGGCTGTTCCACCAGTTCAATTTCCAGTCCCGCATCCTCTAGCTTTCGAATCCCCCCAACAGCTTCCTTTGGAAGCCAGCCTTGATTGGCATCCAATCGAATCTTAATCCCATATCCAACCGCTTCTCTGATTGTCTTAACCCGCTTTATGTCTTTTTGAATGTCTTTACCAACTTTAATCTTCAAGGCCGAAAAGCCTTTTTTTATGGCTGAAAGCGCATCCTCCTTCATTTCTTCCGGCTCATTGATGCTTATGGTAATATCTGTTTCAATCCGATCTCTGTATCCCCCTAATAGTTTATAAACTGGCAGGTCATGGAGCTTCCCAAATAAGTCATAGATGGCCATGTCTACAGCAGCCCTTGCACTGCTGTTCTGTATGATGGCGCCATCCAGCTTCTCCATGATTCTCTCTAGATTTTCAATCTCTTCTCCTATTAACGCTTTCTCAATAGCCTCTCTTATTGCTCCTCGGACAGCTCCATTGGTATTTCCCGTAATCACTGCCGTTGGGGGGGCTTCCCCATAACCCCTCTGTCCATCATCCGTATGGATAACCACAATGGTATCCTCAGCAGAAGTCACAGTTCTTAGAGCTGTTTTAAAGGGCTTTTTTAAGGGAATGCTTAAATGCTTTAGTTCGATACGCTGAATCTTCATTGCAATCACCTTTCCGTCCACATCCAATTCCATACTGCCTATAAATGATAAAATCCAGTACAATTATCAGAAGTTGTCTGATATCTGTACTGGATTTTATCTAATATCTCGTACCCGTTGGCTGAATACAAGGAATAGACAAAGCAGCGTGGAATCCATAATTCCTTTTATCTGGACATTTGTTTTTGAAAACCTTCTCCTATATTATAACATCTCTCATCGGCCCTGTTAAGTTTTTATTGGGCAGCTTTTTAGAAAAGAGATGCCAGGATTCCCCTGGCATCTTTATCTTTGAATTATTTACCTTCAATATAAGCTTCGTCAAAGTAAATATAACCTAAGATAGATTTTCTAGTGTTTTTTACATATTCTTTAATCATAGAAGTATCTACATAATGATAGATAGGTGCTACGATAGCATCCTCCATCATTACTTTTTCTGCTTTGTACAATAACTCAAATCGTTCTTGTCCTGAGCTATTTTTAGCATCCTGAATCAATTGATCATATTCAGCATTTTCCCATTGTGCAGTATTCTTTCCTGCATAGGAAGTCCATAAATCCAAGAAAGTCATTGGATCGGCATAGTCACCAAACCAATTGGATCTACAAACCACAAAGTTTCCTTCACTTCTTGTTTGCTGGAATACAGCCCACTCTTGGTTTGCTAATTTAACATTAATATTTAGGTTCTTCTTCCACATTTCTTGAACAACCTCAGCTACAGCTTTATGTGTTTCACTAGTATTGTAAAGGAATTCTATCTCAGGGAATCCTTGCCCATCGGGATAGCCTGCTTCTGCCAATAATGCCTTCGCCTCTTCAATTTTTGCAGCAGCCACATCAATGCCATAATTTCCAGCTGTTGCTCTGAAGTCTTTCCCTGCATCGTCATACAATCCTGGTGGAACAAATCCTCCTGTAGGTATTTGACCGCCTTTAAGTATCTTGTCAGTAATAGCTGTTCTGTCAATAGCTAAAGACAATGCCTTCCTAACCCTTACGTCATTTACAGGGGCTTTCTTTGTCTGGAACAAGAAATAATAGGTAGCTAAAGAAGGTGCTACTGTAAAAGTCGGGTCCTCGGCCTTAATTCTTTCTATTTCCTGACTCGGAATATCATCAATATAATCCACATCTCCAGCTTCAAAAGCAGTTAGGGCTGTAGAAACTTCCCCGATCATAAGCAATTCAATTTTATCAAGCTTTACACGTCCTTGATCATAGTAGTTTTCATTTTTTACCAATAAGATACGGTCTCCCATGATATAGCTTTCCATTTTGAAAGGACCGTTTCCAATAAAGGTTTCAGGTTTCATAGACCAAGTTTCTGGGTCCTTTTCTACCATATCTTTTCTTACTGGGAAATAGGTGAAGAAGGCTGTTAGCTCAAGAAAATATGGCGTTGCTGACTCTAATACCACCTCTAAGGTCTTATCATCCTTAGCTTTTACCCCTACTTCGTCCAGATTTACCTGACCTTCATAGGCCTCCTTACCATTCTTTAGATAATATAGCTGAAAAGCATACTCTGAACCAACAGTCGGATCTAGGGCTCTTTTCCAAGCATACTCAAAATCTCCTGCCTTCACAGGCTCTCCATCGGACCACTGAGCATCTCTTAAATGGAAAGTATAGGTTAAGCCATCCTCTGATACCTCATATTTTTCGGCCATTCCCGGTATTGCCTTGTCATTTTTATCTAGTCTCATCAATCCTTCAAAAGTATTCACTTGAACAATCCCTGCATTGATAACGCTGTTTAACTGTGGATCCAGTGTCTTAACGTCATCGGCTAGGTTGTAGCGGAGTACCATAGGTTCTGCAGCAGGTCCCTCACCTGAAGGCCCTGCTGGCTTTGATGCACAGCCTGCCAATGCTCCCATTACTAGGGTCAAGGCCAATACTATTGCTAAAATTTTTCTTTCCATTTTTTCCCCTCCCACAATATGTTAATAACTCCCTTGGTTGAGCTTCTTTGCGCCCAATCCTTTTTAAATTATATCAAAAAACAGCATAGACATTCTTCATTTGCAAGAACATCTATGCTGGGTTTTGTTTCCGATCTTGTACATAGATACAAGTAGAATAAACAAAGCAGCATTTTTTTCTATTGAGGTTCTGGATTTTTTATAAGTTCATACTTTTTAAAGGCATCCTTCCATGCTACTATCATTGCCTTTTGCGAAGACCCATGATAGCGGCGATTGATTTCTTCAATCATGGGCTCAAGGCCTAAGGCCATAGAATAACCCATGAAAATTGAACGAACAAACTGATTGGTTACCATTACAGTAGTCGATGCTCCCGCATCAATAATCACTTCATTGTCCATATCAATAACCAGCGCAATAAAATAAGCACTAAATTGAACGGTAATGGGATTGTTCACGGCAGTTTTTGCATCTCCTACGATATATAGGGTATTCTTCTTATAGTCCTCCATGGATGCTGTATCCTCCCGCTATGACAATCTTATTCTTCTGTATTCTTAATAATATTCGCCATCTTTTCTACATTTCCTTCTATTTTTTGAATTTTCTTTTGAGAAAGTTACAAAAACTTAAAAAATTTCTTTGCCAATATCCTTCCGATAGTGCATCCCTTCAAAGTAAATCTTTTTTATGTTCTGATAAGCTTTTTCATTGGCTGCCTCTGCGGTATCCCCCCAAGCAGTAACCCCTAGAACCCGACCTCCATTGGTGACAATCTGTCCATTGGAGAACTTTGTTCCTGCATGGAATACAACCACATCTTCCTCCACTTGTTTCAAACCTTCTATGGGTTTTCCTTTTTCATAATTTTCAGGATATCCTCCAGAAGCAAGGACCACACATACAGTTCTCTTTTCAGACCATCGAATCTCCTGGGCGGCCAGTCTTCTCTCCAATATGCTTTCTATGATATCCACCAAGTCCGTTTCTAATCGGGTCAGAATAACTTGGGTCTCTGGATCTCCAAAGCGGGTATTGAACTCTAAAACCTTAGCACCTTCTTTAGTAATCATTAACCCAATGAATAAAATCCCTCTGAAATCCAAGCCATCCTTCTTCATGCCCTCTATGATGGGAATCAAAATGTTTCTATGGACCTCTTCTTGTAAAGCTTCTCCATAAATGTAGCTGGGAGAGTAGGTACCCATTCCACCTGTATTGGGCCCCTCATCTTCGTCATAGACCCGCTTATAATCTTGGGCACTTACCATGGGCACAATATTCTTACCATCTACAAAGCACAGAATAGAGGTTTCTATTCCTTCCAAAAACTCTTCAATCACAACCTTATCTCCCGCAGTCCCAAATTTCTTCTGACCCATCATTTGATCGAGGGCTTCCAAAGCCTCTTTTTCATTCTGAGCAATCACAACACCCTTCCCTGCTGCCAGACCATCGGCCTTGAGTACCATGGGATAACCATATACGCCCACTGCTCTTTTAGCCTCTTCTAAGCGCACATATTCGGAATATTTGGCTGTTGGAATCTGATGGCGATCCATAAAAGCTTTAGCAAAGGCTTTGCTTCCCTCCAGTTGGGCACATTGACCATTCGGACCGAAAACCTTTAGCCCTTCTTTTTCAAAATGATCAACAATTCCCATTACTAAGGGTCCTTCAGGGCCTACTACTGTAAGGTCTATCTGATTGGCTTTCGCAAAGCTGCACAGTTGTTCAACAGCCTCTCCATCGATGTTGACAATTTCAGCCATTTCAGCGATACCTGCATTTCCAGGGGCACAATATATTTTTTCGACCTTTGGACTGCTCTTTAACTTCCAAATTAGGGCATGCTCTCTACCGCCGCTGCCTATTACCAAAATCTTCATGGAAACTTCCTCCTTAGTGCTTAAAATGTCTCATCTCTGTAAAAATCATGGCAATTCCGTACTGATTTGCCATTTCTATAGAAGCTTTATCATTATTAGAGCCCCCTGGTTGAATAATGGCTGTCACCCCAGCCTTTGCCGCTGCTTCCACACAGTCAGGGAAGGGAAAGAAAGCATCGGAGGCCAATACACTGCCTTTAACTGAAATATTGGCTTGCTTGATGGCATTTTCTACAGCCCAAATACGGTTCACCTGTCCCGGTCCAATCCCAATGGTTTGTAAATCCTTTGCAATCACAATCCCATTGGATTTGATATGCTTCACCACTTTCCAGGCAAACACCATGTCTTCCATCTCTTTTTTTGTGGGTATCCGCTGCGTAACTACCTTCAAGGCCTCCTCTTCATAAAGGGGAGCATCCACACTTTGGATCAGCAATCCGCCATTGACCTTTTTCAAATCATAGCCCGCTTTTTGTTTTACAGCCATATCTTGAAGCTTTAATAACCGTATGTTCTTCTTTCCCTTTAAAATTTCCAGGGCTTCCTCATCAAAATCAGGAGCAATGATGATTTCCAAAAAGATTTTATTCATCTCTTCTGCAGTCTTTTTATCAATACTCCGATTGGCTACCACAATTCCCCCAAAAATAGAGATAGGATCACAGGCATAGGCCTTCCTATAAGCCGTTTCAATATCATATCCACTGCCTACCCCACAGGCATTGGTATGCTTTACAGCTACCACTGTGGGCTCCGAATACTCCTTTAGGAGCTCAAGGGCACCGTTGGCATCATTGATGTTATTAAAGGACAGTTCTTTTCCATGGAGCTGCTGGGCATTTACCAAGGACCCTATATTCTTGCCAATTTCCTTATAGAATACAGCCCTTTGATGGGGATTTTCTCCATAGCGCAAATCCTGTATCTTTTCAAAGGTCATGGTGAGCATATCGGGCAGCTCCCCTTGAACTTGTGTTCTTAAGTACTGGGCAATCAGTGCATCATAGTGGGCCGTATGTTCAAAAACCTTAAGGGCCAATTGAAATTTGGTTTCTTTACAAATTTGGCCCTCTTCTTCCAATTCCCTCAACACCCTATCGTAATCCTCAGGATGAATAACCACAGCCACATCTTGATAATTTTTCGCCGCTGCTCGCAGCATGGTAGGGCCGCCAATATCAATGTTTTCAATGGCATCCTCTAAGGCTACATTTTCTTTGGCAATGGTTTCTTTAAAAGGATACAGATTGATGACCAGCAAATCAATGGGAGTGATTTTCAATTCCTTCAGTTGAGCCATATGTTCTTCATTTCCTCGAATGGCCAAAAGGCCTCCATGAATGGCTGGATGAAGAGTTTTTACTCTCCCATCCAAGCATTCTGGAAATCCCGTGACATCGGATACGGATACAACAGGTATCCCACTGTCCAAGAGGGTTTTAGCCGTTCCCCCTGTGGATAGGATCTCTACTCCCAACCCATGAAGTTTTTTTGCAAAGTCCACAATTCCTCTTTTATCAGATACACTAATAAGCGCACGTTTAACCAATGAAAAGACCTCCTATTCAATCCTATTGTATTCTCACTTTTCTTCCCTCTACCCGAAGCTTGCCTTCAGCAAAGAGCTTTACAGCATAGGGCAATAGTTCATGTTCTGCCTCCAGTACACGGGCAGCCAAGGTTTCCTCATTATCATCCTCTTGAACCATCACCGATTTTTGCAATATAACAGGGCCTGTATCCGTTCCTTCATCTACAAAATGGACAGTAGCTCCAGTGATTTTGGCGCCATAATCCAATACAGCTTGGTGAACACGCTCTCCATAATAGCCTGGGCCGCAAAAACTGGGGATTAGAGATGGATGGATATTGATGATGCGATTGGGATAGCGTTCAACTATTTCCCTGTCAATAATTTGCATATAACCTGCCAATACAATCAAATCAATTTTTTTCTTCTCTAATATCTCTATGATTTTATGGTTTCTCTCTTTTAAGTTCGGAAAATTTTTCTTGCCCACATAAATGCCCTCTATGCCATGGTTGTGGGCTCTCTCTAGTGCAAAGGCATCTTCTTTGCTGGAAATAACAACCTCCAAGGATCCATCAATGGTTCCCTTTTCTATTTGATCAATCAAGGTCTGAAGATTGGTGCCTCCTCCAGATACCAGAACGGCAATCCTTATTTTTGGCATAATGTCACCCCAGATTTGCCCGATACCACCTTCCCGATGGCATAGGCCTTCTCGCCCATGCTCTCCAGATAGTCTAATAGCTGCTGACTCTCCTTTTCCTTTATCACAAGGATCATTCCGATTCCCATGTTAAAGGTTTTAAACATTTCTTCTAGGGCAATATTTCCCCAGCTTTGCATTAACTGAAAGATCGGCAGTATAGGCCAACTGCCTAATTGAATATCCACGCCAAGATCTTGAGGGATAATCCTTGGAATATTCTCATAGAAGCCACCCCCCGTAATATGAACCATACCAGCCACGGAGAATTTTTCTAATACTTTACCGCAAACCTCCACATAAATCTTTGTAGGCGTTAACAGCGCTTCTCCAAGGGTAGAATCCAGTTCCTCAATCCTGTCCGTAACCGATAATTCTTTTTCCTCGAAAAAGAGCTTTCTCACCAAAGAGTACCCATTGCTGTGAATACCGCTGGAGGGCAGTCCGATGAGTACATCTCCTGCCTCTATGGAACTGCCATCAATGATCTTGGCCTTATCGGCCAGACCTACTGCAAAGCCCGCCATGTCATACTCCCCATCCTCATAGAACCCGGGCATTTCCGCAGTCTCTCCTCCAATTAGGGCACAGCCTGCCAACTGGCATCCTTCAGCAATTCCCTTGACAATCTCCGCCGCCTTCTCCGGTTTTAGTCTTCCTGTTGCCAAGTAGTCTAAGAAAAATAAAGGTTTTGCTCCTTGACACAATATATCATTGACGCACATGGCCACACAATCCTGACCTACTGTGTCATGTTTATCCATTAAAAAAGCAATTTTCAACTTTGTACCTACCCCATCGGTACCCGAGACCAAAACAGGCCGCTGGATACCCGTTAAATCCAATTCAAATAAACCCCCAAAGCCCCCTAGATCACAGAGGACATTTTTAGTAAAGGTCTTCTTTACATGTTCCTTCATCAAGGCAACCGCTCTAGCCCCTTCATCTACATCCACACCTGCATCACGATAGGTTAACCCTTTGTTCTCCATAAGCTTCACCTCTACCTCTTTTCAAATAGATATTTACTTGCAGTCTTCGGAACCTCCATAGGATAATATCCGCTAAAGCACGCATTGCATAGCCCTTCTCCTGCTTCCTTAGCCGAATTTAAAAGTCCTTCTATACTAAGATAGCCCAAGCTGTCTGCGCCTACCATTTTTCGTATTTCTTCTATGCTATGGGTAGCCCCTACTAAATTCTTTCTTGTTGGCGTATCAATGCCAAAATAGCAGGAAAACTTTACAGGCGGTGAACACACCCGCAAGTGGACTTCTTTGGCCCCCGCTGATTTTAACATATCTACAATCCGCCCGCTGGTAGTACCTCGGACAATGGAATCATCAATGAGTACAATCCGCTTATCCTTTACATTTTCTTTTAATACATTTAATTTTAAGCGCACACTCAATTCCCGGAGTTTTTGGTCTGGCTGTATAAAGGTTCTGCCTACATAGCGGTTCTTGATCAACCCTTCACCAAAGGGAATCCCCGATTCTTCTGCATAGCCGATGGCTGCAACGGTTCCTGAATCGGGTACTGCAATGACCATATCCGCCGCTACAGGATGTTCCTGAGCTAAAATTCTACCCGCATTTCTTCGACTGATATAAACACTTTGACCATCCAGCACACTGTCAGGTCTTGCGAAATATACAAATTCAAAGGAACAGAGGGCTTTTTTTACGCCTGTTGTATGAAAGATGCTTCTTATATGATTGTTTTCTATAACTACCATTTCACCTGGTTCTACGTCTCGAAGGAACTCTGCATTCAGAACATTGAGGGCACAGCTCTCAGAAGCCAACACATACCCATCTTCCAGCTTGCCAATGCACAACGGTCTGAGTCCATTGGGATCACGGACGCCGATCAGTTTATCTCCAAAGCTGATAACAAGGGCATAGGCACCTTTGATCTCCCCCATGGTCTTTTCAATGGCCTTTTCTATCCCCAGAGCATTATATCGGGCAATGAGATTGGCGATCACTTCACTGTCAATGGAGGTCTGAAAAATCACCCCTTGATCTTCTAAATTATCACGGATTTGTCCTGCATTGATGAGGTTTCCATTATGAGCCAATGCAATACTGCCACCCTTATACCGTACCACCAGGGGTTGGGCATTGATTGCATAACTCTCTCCAGTCGTAGAATAACGGACATGGCCTACCGCAATATCTCCCGTCAGTTTCTCAATAATATCATCGGAAAAGACCTCTTGTACCAATCCCATTTCTTTATAATAGGTAATTTCCCCATCTTTATTGACAGCTATCCCTGCACTCTCCTGTCCTCGATGCTGAAGGGCATGAAGTCCGAAATAGGTCATACGGGATATATTGTCTGCTCCTGGGGCATAAATACCCAATACGCCGCATTCTTCCTTTAATTTATCCATATTCATTGTATCGTACATAGTTTCCTCCAGTCTAAATATATCCTATCCCTATAGGTGGCGATTGGACTGCATGGTATGCAGTCCCTGCGACTTTAAAACTACAGTCTGGCTAAAACTTCTTGATAGGTTTTCTCTACATCTCCTAAATCTCTACGGAAACGATCCTTATCCATCTTTTTATTGGTTTCTGCATCCCATAATCTACAAGTATCTGGGGAAATTTCATCCGCAAGGATCACCTTTCCTTCATACAACCCAAATTCCAATTTGAAATCGATGAGCTTTAACCCTCTCTCTAGAAAATAGGGTACGAGTATTTCATTGATCTTCAATGCATATTGCCGGATGGTCTGTACTTCTTCTGCAGTAGCCAATTCAACGGCAAGGATATGATCCTCATTTACCATAGGATCTCCCAATTCATCGTTTTTGTAGCAGAATTCTAAAACTGTATTTTTCATGACAATTCCCTCCTCCAAGCCCAATCTCTTGGCCAGGGACCCTGCAGCTACATTTCTGACAATGACCTCTAAGGGAAGTATCTTTACAGCCTTCACCAGCATCTCACGATCATTTAATAATTCTTCAAAGTGGGTAGGAACCCCTTGTTCTTCCAGCATTTTAAATAAAAGAGCCGACATTTTATTGTTTACAATGCCCTTATCCGCAATGGTTCCCTTTTTTTCACCATTAAAGGCTGTGGCATCATCTTTGTAGGAGACAATGTACTTCTTATCCTCTTCTGTCTTATACACCTTCTTTGCCTTGCCTTCATAAAGCATTTCAAGCTTTGTCATTTCAGCTTCCTCCCTCATTCTTCTTGATATAATAGAGTAAAAAAAGCCCGATATAGACTACCTCATCTATTTCGGGCTATGGAGTTTAACCTAGCAGGTGCTTTCCTATAAATAGGAGTGCAATAATATACATCATCGGATGTATTTCTTTGGCTCTGCCTGTTAATCCTTTTAGGAACACATAGGAGATTACCCCAAAGATCAACCCTTCTGCAATACTATAGCTTAAGGGCATCACGATAATGGTTAAAAAGGCTGGTATAGCATCGGTAAAGTCATCAAAGTTAACCTTTAAAATTGGACTCATCATGAACAAACCAACCAAAATTAACACTGGTGCTGTAGCTTGTGATGGAACTGATGTGAAAATAGGCGCAAAAGTAGTGGCTATCAAGAACAATACTCCTGTTGTCAAAGCCGTAAGTCCTGTTCTTCCACCCTCGGCTACACCGGATGCACTTTCCACATAGGTTGTTACTGTACTGGTTCCCAATGCAGCTCCTACAGTGGTCCCGATGGCATCTGCCAATAGGGCTTGCTTTGCATTTGGAATTCTTCCTTTTTCATCTAACATGTTGGCCTTTGTAGAAACACCAATCAAAGTACCCACTGTGTCAAAAAGATCTACAAACAGGAAAGTAAATACTACCAGAAGCATGTCCATTGTAAAAATTTGGTTCCATTCAAACTGCATAAAGATTGGTGCGATTGATGGGGGCAGACTCACTGGATTTGAAGGCAAGGTTGCCTTCCCAATAAGGACCCCAATAAGGGTGGTAACAATCATACCGATTAAAAGTCCGCCTTTTACATTTTTAATCAATAAAATTCCTGTAATTAAAATTCCTAGAATTGCAAGCAACACCCCAGGATCAGTCACATCCCCTATTGTAACCAGGGTAGCTTGATCCCCAACAATGATTCCTGCATTTTGAAACCCAATAAATGCGATAAACAAGCCAATTCCTACGCTTACTGCATTTTTTATAACCAGGGGCATTCCATTAATAATGGCTTCACGAACATTAAGTAAAGTAAGTATAATAAAAACGATTCCTTCTAGTAAAACAGCAGTTAATGCAAACTGCCAGCTATATCCCATACCAATTACTACAGAAAAGGCAAAGAATGCATTCAGTCCCATTCCAGGTGCTAAGGCAAAGGGCAGATTGGCTAGAAATGCCATAAGAATCGATGCAATTGCTGCCGACAGTGCTGTTGCTGTAAATAAAGCATCTCTATCCATACCAGTAGCACTTAAAATATCAGGATTCACAATCAAAATATAGGCCATGGTCATAAAGGTGGTAATGCCTGCAACAATCTCGGTTTTTACATTGGTGTTGTTTTGACTTAGTTTAAAAAAATCCATTTTCATCCTCCTCATCTCTTATCGAAAGGGTTTTTCCCCTGAGCCAAAAACAAACCCGGTACAGGAAGGTTTGGCGCTCATTTTCGTGAAACCCTCCCGACCGGGCTTTTATCCCATCGGTGTAGCATTACAAAAGTGCAATACTCGTATCCTTTGGTCCAAACACCTTTTACTTTCCTTTTGCAGCCATTTCTATTCCATAGTATAACCAGAATAAATATTTCTACCACAAAAGTAGGATAAGGCTGGAACCCTAGATACATTTTCACCCATAGTCAGACAATTTTCGGTCGTCTGGTAGAGACTTTCGGACCCTATCTCCGAAACTATATGAGCCAACATATATGTTGTTTTTATGATCTTTTGCATCTTTATCATATCAAAGCTGCCTAAAATCGTCAATAGGTTTAACGAATATTTTACTTCTATTTATATATATTTAACCGGATTAATACGAACATTGATTCTTGTATTCATTTTATTAGTTCTATTTATAATAATCTATCCCTGCTTTGAAAATCTTTTGATCCTTTTCTCCAGATACATTCACCCCTACATAGTCTCCGGTTCTCTCAGAATGTCCCATTTTTCCTAAAATTCTCCCATCAGGACTGGTAATCCCCTCTATTCCATCTAAGGAACCATTCAAATTAAATTCCGATTCATAGGAAGGCTGTCCTTGAAAATCAACATATTGGGTAGCAATCTGTCCCTTTTCTGCCATCCTCTTTAGGACCTCCTCTTTCGCAACAAAACGGCCTTCTCCATGGGAAACCGGAATGGTATGCATATCACCGACCTCCAGATTGGCAAACCACGGAGATAGTGTAGAGGATACTCTGGTGTGAACCATTCGTGACACGTGGCGCCCAATACGGTTAAAGGTCAGAGTTGGACAATCTTCATGGATATCCATTATTTTTCCATAAGGCAATAACCCTAGCTTGATCAGCGCCTGAAATCCATTGCAGATCCCTAGAATCAAACCATCTCTTTGCTCTAAAAGCTCCGTAATGGCTTCTTCAATCCTTGGATTTCTAAAAACCGTTGCGATAAATTTGCCTGAACCATCAGGTTCATCCCCAGCACTGAAGCCTCCAGGAATCATAATGATTTGTGATTGCTTGATGGATGCTGCCATATGGGTAATGCCCTCTTCAATATGGGCTGGACTTAAGTTCTTAAATACAAAGATTTCTGTTTCCCCTCCAACGCGTTCAAAGGCTCGGGCTGAATCCACCTCACAGTTGGTTCCAGGAAAAGCAGGAATGAACACCTTGGGCTTGGCTATATTGAACCTTGGTTTAATCTGATTACGCTTTGTATAGTGAAATAGTCTTGCTTCCTTCTCAACAGCCTCAGCTTTTGTAGGAAATACTTTTTCTAAAGGTTTCTCCCAGGCTTCCAGGGCTTCCCTCAGGGATATGGAGATACCGTCAATGACGATGGACTTCTCTTCTGTAGTCACACCCAAGACTTGATGTTCTATATCTGCCAGCAAAAGTGCTGGATCCTCTTGGGCAGGTATTTCCAGTACAAGGGAACCATAATGAGGTGTAAAAAGCTTCTGTACATCCATGGACATTTCAAAGCGGATGCCGATTTCATTCCCAAAGCACATTTTACTCACTGCCGCTGCCAAACCACCTTGGCGAATGCTGTGGGCTGCGGATATCTTCCCCTCATGAATGAATTCTGTAATTTTTGCATAGGTTTTATCTAACACTTGAAAGTTCGGCATTTCCTGAGCATCTCGAAGAACTGGTATCCACACCACCTGACTGTGGGTTCTTTTAAATTCTGGAGAAATAACATTTCTTGCATCGGCGGTAGTAACCGCAAAGGCTACCAAGGTTGGTGGAACATTTAAATCCTTAAAGGTACCAGACATGCTGTCTTTACCCCCAATGGCAGGTATACCCAATTGTTTCTGAGCATAGTAGGCTCCTAATAGCGCACTGAAGGGTTTTCCCCATTTTTCCGGGTCTTTTCCCAGCTTCTCAAAGTACTCCTGCAGGCTTAGACGAATTTTTCTATGATCTCCACCCATGGCTACGATTTTAGCCGTCGCTTCCAATACAGCATAAAGAGCGCCATGAAAGGGACTCCATTTACCGATTTGAGGATTGTAGCCAAAGCTCATCAAAGAGCTTGTGGTGGTATTCCCTGTCAAAACAGGTATTTTGGCTGCCATTCCTTCTGCAGGCGTGGCTTGATACCTTCCCCCAAAGGGCATGAGGACTGTGCCTGCTCCAATGGTGCTGTCAAACCGTTCTACCAATCCTCTTTGACTGCAAACATTCAAATCCTTCAGATTTTCTAACCAAAGCTTTTTTAGTTCTTCTTTTTTATTTTCAGAGGCCATCGGCTGCTGTTTAAAGAAATTCTTTTCCTCAGCAGGGGTGGCAACATAGACCTTCGTATGCTGCTGTATCCCATTGGTATCTAAAAAATCCCTGCTCAGATCCACGATGGTTTTACCTCTCCACTCCATTTTCATTCTTTTCTCATGGGTCACTTGAGCTACCACAACGGCTTCTAAGTTTTCTTCCTCTGATAGCTGTATAAAAGCATCTACATTGTCTTTATCAATCACAACGGCCATCCGTTCTTGAGATTCTGAGATAGCCAATTCTGTTCCATCTAATCCTTCATATTTCTTAGGAACTCTGTCTAAATCAATAATCAATCCATCAGTTAACTCTCCAATGGCTACCGACACCCCACCTGCGCCAAAGTCATTGCATTTTTTTATCATCTGACTTACCTTTGGATTTCTGAAAAGCCGCTGGATCTTTCTTTCTGTAGGTGCATTTCCTTTTTGTACCTCTGCACCACAGTTTAGAAGAGACTCCTCTGTATGCTCCTTGGAGGAACCCGTAGCACCGCCACAGCCATCCCTTCCTGTCTTTCCTCCTAAAAGAAGGATCACATCGCCTGCAGTGGGTTTTTCTCTTACCACATTGCTTTTAGGCGCTGCAGCAATGACTGCACCTACTTCCATCCTTTTTGCAATAAAATCCTCATCATAAAGTTCTGCCACTTGACCTGTAGCTAGACCAATCTGATTGCCATAGGAGCTGTAACCCGCTGCTGCCCCTGTAGTGATTTTTCTTTGTGGCAGCTTTCCCGGAAGGGTTTCTTCTATTGATTTTCTTGGATCGCCGCTGCCTGTAACCCGCATAGCTTGATAAACATAGGTTCTTCCTGACAACGGATCCCGAATGGCTCCGCCTAAACAGGTAGCTGCTCCTCCAAAGGGTTCTATCTCTGTAGGATGGTTATGGGTTTCGTTTTTGAACATTAAAAGCCATTCTTCTTTCTTTCCCTCCACATCTACATCGATGACAATACTGCATGCATTGATTTCATCAGATAAATCCAAATCCTCTAGCTTTCCTGCTTTTCTTAACTCTTTCATACCGATTACAGCAATATCCATAAGGGTTTGTGCTCTTTCTTCCTCCCCATAAACGGCCTTTCGTGCCTCCAAATAGGCCGCATAGGCTTTTGCCGCAGGAGCTGTGAAGAGCCCCTCTTCTATTTCAACATCCTCAATTTTCGTTAAAAAGGTCGTATGACGACAGTGATCGGACCAATAGGTATCAATTACCTTAATTTCTGTAATCGTAGGATTTCTCTTTTCCTGGTCTCTAAAATACTGCTGACAAAAAATCAGATCCTCATCACTCATGGCAAAGCCCATTTCCTGACCAAAGCTCGCCAGTTCCTCCTTACTCATGGTGATAAAACCCTCTAATATAGCTACATCCCCTGGAATAGAAGCTGCCATTTCCAAGGATTCTGGTTTTTCAAGGGAAGCCTCCCGTGATTCTACGGGATTGATGCAGTAATCTTTAATTTTTTCAAATTCTGCTTGGGAAAGTTCTCCTTCAAGAAGGATTAATTTAGCAGAAAGAACCTCTGGCCTTTCTTTTTGGGTTAGTATTTGTACACACTGGGCACCGGAATCTGCTCTTTGGTCATACTGACCAGGGAGGTATTCCATAGCAAAGAGGTGAATGTCTTGGTCTAGATCCAGCTTTTCATCATATACCCTATCCACTGTGGGTTCTGAGAAAATGGTATTCCGTGCCTTTAGAAAGGCTTCATCTTCTATACCAGCAATATCATATCGATTTACAATGCGAAGGTTTTTGAGTCCTGTAAGTCCCAGATTTTCTTTTAAATCTGCCAATAAATGCTGGGCCTCGATATCAAAGCCCCTTTTCTTTTCCACAAAAATCCTTCGTACTCTATGTTTCATCCTCTATCCCAGCCTTTCTTCACGATTGTATCTTTACAAGTTCATTGTAACATAATAGAATTAATAATAATAATTAATGATTTTAATAGTATTAATAAGGAGTGATTATGATTGGATATTAGCTTTGAGCTCTATAAGGTTTTTTATCATGTGGCAAAGCATCTAAACTTCTCGGAAGCGGCCCAAGAGCTTTTTATCTCTCAGTCCGCTGTCAGCCAATCCATTAAAGCCCTAGAAGAAAAACTAAACTGTCAGCTCTTTATTCGTCATACCAAACAGGTTCGTCTGACCCAAGAAGGGGAAACCCTCTTTCAGCACGTTGAACAGGCCTATCATTTTATAAAAACTGCCGAAAGAAGTATTCATGAAATCCATTCGCTCCAGCAAGGAGAGGTGAAAATAGGTGCCAGTGACACCATTTGCAAATATTATCTGCTCCCTATCATTAAAGAATTCCACCAAACTTATCCAGATATACGCATTCATATCACCAACCGTACTTCCCCAGTAGGTATAGAGCTGTTAAAAAAGGGCTTATTGGATTTAGCTGTGGTCAACATGCCAGAGGATCTTATGGATAAAAGCCTGGAGGTTACAGCGCTGGCAGATGTGTCCTATCAATTTGTTGCAGGGGAAAGGTTTTGTCATTTGATGGACAAGGAGGTATCCTTAAAAGAGCTGGAGAACTATCCTTTGTTGATGCTGGAAAAGAATACAACTACAAGGATTTTATTTGACCAGCTTATAGAAACCAACCATGTGCAGATTGTGCCTGAATTGGAGCTAAGCAGCGTAGATTTATTAATCGAATTGGCCAAAATAGGTCTGGGCATTTCCTTTGTAATGGAAAGTGCCCTAACCGATATCTCCATGGACAAAGGTCTCTTTACCCTTCATCTTAAGGAAAGTATTCCCCATAGAAAGCTGGGAATTCTAACCCATCGTCAAATTCCAACATCCACAGCTGCTAAAAAGTTTATAGAACTGCTTATTGAGAGATCTTAACTGAACGGCTGGTATAAAATTGGACTGCTAAGGAATATTCCAATTGGTAGTTTTTCTATTTCTCAAACATGATATGATAGATCTAATCATTTTCTACTTATAAGGAGAAAGGGGGATACAGATGCGGATTTCTATCGATAAGAGCCTTCCTACACCCGTGTATATTCAAATAAAAAATGAAATCAAAGCTCTAATCCATCATGGTGCCTTGCCAAAGGGATTTTCTCTTCCCCCTGAACGCAAACTAGCAGGCACCCTGCAGGTTAGCAGAAGCACTGTCATCAAAGCCTATGAAGAGCTGAAGGCTCTAGGCTTGGTATCCTCCCATAGGGGCATGGGAACTCGCGTTGCCAGCGAATTTGAACAAGCCTCTAAGCCAACACATACCAAAGTTTTACCTTTATCTTGGTATCCTTTCTTTGACAAAATCATCGCCAGTACCCATGAGCATACTGTCAAGGATGTAATGGAAGCTGCCGGTACAGCCCATACCATATCCTTCGCAGCGGGCATTGCCGATCCTCAGCTGTATCCCATGGATAAACTACAACAAATTCAGCAGGAACTTTGGCTTCGCTTGGGAAAAGAAATGCTTACCCTCAGTGCCGTGGAAGGCTACTATCCATTAAGGGAGAGTATTGCTAAGATGCTGACGCTAAAGGATATTCGGGTCTCTCCAAAGGAGGTTATGATCCTTTCTGGTTCCATGCAGGGTCTTGATTTTGCTGCACGGGCCTTTATTCAACAGGGAGATGTAGTTTTAGTAGAGGAACCTTCCTTTTTAGGTGCTCTTCAGCTCTTTCGACTTCAAGGCGCCAGGGTGATTGGTATTCCCATGGACGCTGAAGGCATGAAAACTGAAGTGTTGGAGCTTTTTCTGCAAAGACACAAACCCAAATTCATCTATACCATGCCCACCTTTCAAAATCCCACAGGTGTAGTCATGAGTCTTGGCCGTAGATATGAGCTTCTCAACCTTGCCTATAAATATCAAATTCCCATTTTAGAAGATGATCCCTATGGAGAGCTTCGCTACGAGGGTACCGACCTGCCCCCTCTGAAGGCCTTAGATCCCTATCAGCATGTGATTTATCTCAGTACCTTCTCCAAAGTTTTCTCCTCTGGATTTCGGGTAGGCTGGGTGGCGGCACCCCTTCAAGTGATCAAAAAATTTTCCCTATTAAAACAAATGACCGATCTCCATGTCAACAACCCTGGTCAATATCTCTTTGACACCCTATTGCGCAGCGGCCTGTATGAATCCCATTTGCCTTTAATCCGAAGTGCCTATCGCAAAAAAAGAGACATTATGGCAGCTAGTCTCAGAGAGAAGCAAGAACTTCCCATTACCTTTGACATTCCTCAAGGGGGTTATTATATTTGGGCAAAGCTTCCCCAGGGAATTCCATTAGAAAAATTTGCTTTAAGAGCTTCTCAAAAAGGGGTGGTTTTTACCCCCGGAAATCTCTTTTACCCTCAGGAGAGCGATGGAGAGGGATATATGCGTTTAAATTTTACCTACGAGAGAGAGGATGTACTTCAAAGGGGCATGGATTTGTTGTGGGCAGCTTTGGAAGAAATCAAGGAAGAATACCCTATTTTATCGATACAGTACAGTCATAAACCAATTGTTTAACCTTATGGATTTTTAATTTTATTCGAATTTTTAAAGGAGGATGTTTTTAATGGCAATTCAATTTTCAAACAGATTAAAGGATTTTGCACCTTCGGAGATCGGAGAAATTTTAGAGGTAACTCAAAAACCTGAAATCATTTCCTTTGCAGGGGGACTTCCTGCACCCGAGTTATTCCCCATTGAAGATGTAAAACAGGCTTGCAAAACTGTTTTAGAAAATCAAGGTGCAGCAGCACTGCAGTACAGCACTACTGAAGGTTATATTCCTTTAAGAAAACAGATTTGTGAACGAATGAAAGCCTTAGACATGGAAAGTCCTGTAGAGGATGTGATCATTACCACAGGCTCTCAGCAGGCTTTAGACCTAACAGGAAAGATATTTCTTGATGAAGGGGATGTGGTTATCTGTGAAAGCCCTACTTATCTCGCAGCCATCAACGCATTTAAAACCTATCAGTGTAAATTTGTAGAAATACCTATGGATGACGAGGGCATGTCCATGGTGGAACTGGAAAAATCCTTGAAAGAATACCCTCATGCAAAATTTATCTATACCATTCCAGATTTTCAAAACCCTACAGGAAGAACCCTGTCCTTGGAAAGAAGGAAAAAAATCATTGCCCTGGCCAATCAATATGATATACCCATTGTAGAAGACAATCCCTATGGGGCTGTACGGTTTGCAGGAGAAATGCTGCCACCTATTAAGCATTTTGACACAGAAGGAAGAGTTATCTATTTAAGCACCTTTTCAAAAATATTTAGTCCTGGCCTAAGACTGGGCTGGATTTATGCAGCACCCCACTATATCCAACGATACATCTTTTTAAAAGAGAGTACAGATTTGCATAGCAATATCTTTTCTCAAATGATTACAGCCGCCTATATGGAGGCCGTTGATATAGAAGGCCACATTGATAAAATCAAAGAGGTATACAAGGAAAGACGAAATCTAATGGTGGACTGTATTGAAAGGGAATTTCCAAAGGATATTCATTATACCACCCCTGAGGGAGGCCTCTTTTTATGGGTAGAGCTACCTCCTCAAATCGATACCAAAGAGCTCTTTTACAAGGCCCTCAAAAACAACGTGGCCTTTGTCCCCGGTGCTCCCTTCTATCCCAATGGAGGCCATAAAAATGCATTCCGCTTGAATTATTCTAATATGTCTAATGAAAAGATTCTTGAAGGAATGAAACGCCTGGGAGATGTGTTAAAAGAAGTTCTAGACGCTTAAAAACTGCGGGGAGATTCCCCGCAGCTAACGCTGCTGCCGGAACGCATAAGATGCGTTCCCTACGGTAGCAATGGCCCCTATAACATATCCTTCTATTGGGGTGCAGTAACATCAGAGAGATAAATTTCCTCCTACGCCCTTAGAAAATCTTGTGTAATAGGTTCATTTATGAATGATTAAAAAATATAAACTGAACTCATTTATTTTTCAAGTACGCTTTCCATCCCTGTTCCTCTAGCTTCTCAGCCTTGTCCTGCACCATCTCTTTTAAAGAATCCTTATAGGCTACTACCTTTTTCTCCACTTCATCATCAAAGCTGCCCAGTATCTGAGCCGCTAAGAGTCCCCCATTCTTGGCCCCATTAATGGCCATGGTGGCCACAGGAATCCCTGGAGGCATCTGAACAATGGAGTATAGGGAGTCCAGACCGCTTAGAGAAGCGGTCTTAACAGGTACACCAATAACAGGGAGGGTCGTTAGGGCTGCTACCATTCCTGGCAAATGGGCGGCGCCTCCAGCACCAGCAATAATCACTTTGATTCCCCTGGCTCTTGCTTCCTTGGCATAGGTCACCATACGTTCTGGCGTACGATGGGCCGATACAACCGTAAGCTCATAGGATATTTGAAAGCTATCCAATATCTCTGCCGCCTCTGCCATCACTGACAAATCCGAATCGCTTCCCATGATAATTCCAACAATAGGTTTCATACTATCGCTCCTCCCCTGCAACAATTTTCAAATATTTCGTCGCTTCCTCTGCGATCGAAACAGCCTCCTCTATGCCAGAGGCCGTCACCGTCACATGCCCCATTTTGCGTTTGGGAGCTGTCTCTTTTTTTCCATAGATATGGACCTTCACTCCCGGAAGCTTTAGGGCCTCTTCCAGTCCTTGTATTATTGCCTTTCCCTCATGGCCCTCTTCCCCCAGTAGATTGATCATCACTGTTGGTCGAAAAAGGGTTGTCTCTCCTAATGGCAGCTCTAAAATCGCCCGCATATGCTGTTCAAACTGAGAGGTTACACAACCCTCAATGGAGTAGTGTCCAGAGTTGTGCGGCCTTGGTGCCACTTCATTGATATAGACCTCTCCCCATCCTGTTACAAACATCTCTACACAGAACATGCCTACTCCAGCAAAGACTTCCATCACTCGGTGGCCCAGTTGAAGTGCCCTCTCCGATACCTCCTTTGATATGTCAGCAGGAACTCTGGTCTCAATCAAAATATTGTCCTCATGAAAGTTTTCTCCAACAGGATAAAGAGCAATTTCTCCCCTTGTACTGCGGCAAGCCAATAGAGAAACCTCCTTTTCAAAGGGTACAAAGATCTCTGCCATCAAGGGAATTTCCCCTCCACCCAGCTGCCCATAGGCCCTTTGGATTTCTTCTTGATTCTTAATCAGTACATTCCCCTTTCCGTCATAGCCCCCTGTACAGGCTTTGAGCAGAAAGGGATAGCCAAAATCTTCCCCTGCTTTTTGCAGGTCCTCCATATTATCTATTTTTATAAAGGCAGGAACAGGCAAACCTTCTGTTTCCAACACCTTCTTTTGAAGATACTTATTTTGTATAATTCCTAGACTTTGAGGGCAGGGATAAATCACATGTCCCCTTGCTTCTAATCCCTTTAGCACTTCAACCCCAATATGTTCAAATTCATAGGTAAGCACATCAGACTTCTCTGCCAGTCGATATAGGGCTTCTTCATCATGAAAATCTGCTACAATATGTTCATCGCATAAGCTATGGGCAGGACAATGGAGCACAGGATCCAGAATGGTTACATAGACACCCATCTTCTTTGCCTCTTGGATCATCATTTTTCCCAACTGTCCGCCGCCAATGATCCCCACTTTCTTTTCCAGTCCCTTTGCTGAAAGCATCTACTCCGCCTCCTCCGATTCTTCTTTTATTTTTTTATTGTATCATACCTTTTTTCATAAGAATAATTAATCAAATTAATATAATATATTAGTATGAATTATATGTGCTAAAAATATAAGGGGCGGATTTATTCATCTGCCCCTTTGTTCTTATAAATATTTATTTTTCAACCGAGTTGAGGAAGCTTCTAAAATCATAGAGAACAATAGAATCAAATAGGTAATAAAGCCGATTTCACGAACATCAAAATAAAAATTTCCAGCCATGAACAGCTCAAAACCAATTCCTCCAGCCCCTGCGGCTGCTCCCATGGCTACGGCGTTGGTAAAGTTAATCTCAAAGCGCATAAAGGTCCATGCCAGCAGATAGGTTACAGAGGAAGGCAGTACGGCCTGAAATACGATTTGCCACCAGTTGGCCCCGCTTGCCTTTAAGGCCTCTATGACCCCCTCGTCGATTTCTTCAAAGGCCTCTGAATATCCTTTTATTAAATAGCCTACGGTATGGAAGGTCAGGCCAAATATGGCTGCCACACTTCCCAAGCCTGCAGACACAGCAAATATCAAAACCCATAATACTGTAGGAACAGCCCGGATGAAGGCAACAAAACCCTTGATAACATTGGATACATGTTCATTGGATAAATTTCTTGCAGCAAACAAGCTCAAAAACAAAGCAATGAATGCCCCAATAAGAGTGGACATAAAGGCTAACCCCAAGGTAATCACCACTTGGTGGAAGGCTTCTGTCAGTGGAAAATGACTCAATCGTGCCTCCAAAAACATGGTCCTTGTGTTGGCCAGTGTATCTTGAATCCCTTGAAGGATATCCAAGTTTTTATAGTTAAAAGTTAGGAATCCATATACCGTACCCATCATTAGGCTCAAAAGCACACCATTTATAATCCTTTGTGAAGAATTGGCGGCTTTGATTTTTATTCTGCCCGATTTTTCCTTTCTAATATACCCTTCATAGATATCTATGGCCTTTATACCCGAGGGGGAGAAGCTTTCCATTATAAAATCACTCTCCTTACATAATTAGAAATCCCTTCAAGAATCAGTACACTTAGTACAATCACCAACACGACTAAGCTGGCAGTATGATAATTTAGGTTTTTATAATATAGATTAAAAGCAAAACCAATTCCTGTACCTGTTAGTATACCAATGAGGGTAGCACTTCGAATATTGGTCTCAATCATGTACAGTATCCAACTGAGCATCTGAGGTATACTGGAAGGTATTACTGCTTGAAAGACGATTTGAAAATAGTTGGCTCCAGTGGCTCGCAAGGCTTCTACTGCGCTCTCGCTGGCCTCATCAATGGTTTCGATAAAGGCACGGGTTAGGGTACCAAAGGTAACAAAAAATAGTGCCAAATATCCGGTCACTACATTTTGACCAAAAGAAAACAACAGCAGCATTGCCCAGACAACATCGGGAATATTTCTTGAAATGGATCCAATCAACCTGCTTAGGGTACTCAATGTTCCGTTAAGCTTGGTAGTTTTAGATCCCATCAGACCAAAAAACAATGCAAAGATACTGGCTGTGGTAGTGGCTGCAATAGACAGAAATATGGTCTCGTGAAGCTTGGATAGAATATCGGGCAGCTTTGCCATAGACTGGGCATTGGGATAAAAATTGGTCACCATCCATACCACGGCCTTGGGAATTGATAAAATTCCTTTTATAGGATCATATTGGGTAATGTTGGAAGACATCAAAGCGAAAGCGACTAAAACCAACCCAAATAGGATATACTGCCTTCTCCGTTTTATAAAAATATCTACTTCCATAATACTCCTCCTTGGCATATCGTCTTAATCGGTAATCAGCTCTCCAAACTCTGACCCATATATTCTATGAACCATTTCTCTTTCCAGTTTTTTTGCTGGTCCATCATAGATAACCTGCCCCCCGTTGATGCCAATAATTCTGTCGGAATACTTCATAGCCACATCCACTTGATGGAGATTTAAAATACAGGTGATGCCCATTTCTTCATTGATTGCCTTTAAGCGGTCCATGATAATCTTTGATGCGTTAGGATCTAAGGAGGCAATGGGTTCATCGCAAAGCACCAGCTTAGGATCCTGTATCAAGGCCCTTGCAATCCCTACTCTTTGCTTTTGACCGCCGCTTAATTGGTCGCATCTTTTATAGGCTTGTTCATTTAAACCCAATCGATCGATCAGCTCAAAGGCCTGCTCCTTTTCCTTCTCTTCATACAATCCCAGTACCCCTTGAAGGGTACTCTTGTAACCCAGCCTTCCATGGAGTACATTTTCAATCACACTGAGGCGATTTACCAAGTTATAATGTTGGAAAATCATTCCGATTTTTGTTCTGAGCTCTCGAAGTTGATTCTTCTTCAAATCCATGATATTGGTATCATCAAAGATGATTTTTCCATCGGTTGCATCAATCATTCTGTTCATACAACGAAGGAGAGTGGATTTCCCTGCCCCAGATGGACCGATAATGGAAACAAATTCTCCTTCTTCTACAGAAAAATTAACATCCGATAGGGCTCTCGTGCCTCCAGTATACTCTTTTGACAGTCCTTCAATCTCTAGTAAGGTCATCCTGCACGCTCCTTTGCATTGTACGATTATAGTAAAACTGCTATGGAATAAAAAAAATTACCTGGAGGACACATAGGTCCTCCACTATGTCATTTTATCTGTTCGGAACAAAGCTTTATTTGGATAATTCTCTGATAGGATTAAACCATGAATCTTCTACCTTCACAAAACGTTCATCTCCAGTTTTGCTGAAGAGTCCAGCGAACTTAGAATCCTTTGGAACAAAGATATGGTCATTCTGTGCAACTGCATCGGAAGTCATAGCTTCAGCAATAGCTTTTTGATCTTCTTCTGACAGCACATCGGTATTCATAACAAAGGGTGCATTCAATACAGGGGTAACAGAAATGAGGACAAATTCTTCCCCGGCTAAGTTTTGAAATGGTTCTGCTGCTCCATTTTTTACACGATAGGTAGAACCTGCTCGATTGGCTTCTCCTTGGGCAAGCTCTATATAATTGGCCACACAGGTATCACAGAAAGCTGCCACATCCACTTTTCCAGTGATCAAGTTAACGGCAGAACCCTGATGAGATCCTCCAAACAATACTTCAGAAAAAAACTTTCCGCTTCCGCCTTCTAACAAATCATCGGCTGTAAGGCTCTTCCACTGCTCTTTTTTAGAGAAGTGAGCAACAATTCCTGATGACGGCACCTTAAATCCTGAGGTTGAACTGTTGGAAACAAAAGAAAATCTTTTGCCTTCAATATTATCAATTCCATATTGTCCGTTGTTTTGATATTCAGACTCATTACCTTTTTTTACATTCAACCAGCTATAATACACTGCATCCTCTAATGTTCCAGACTTGCCGCTGGGTACTACCACAGGAAGTACATTTTTGTTTTTGTTATTGGCTTCTACATACCCTTGGGCCCCCATAAAAGCTAAATGGGCATTGCCATTGGCAATGGTTTCAATAGCAATAGCATAGTCTGTAGTGAGTTTATGCTCTACCTTTTTTCCTGTTGCCTCTTCAATCACCTTGGCCAACTCATCCCGTGCGCCCTTTAGGTCATTCCCTGATTCATTGGGATACCATACCATAGTAATGGTGTCGTAGTCTTTGCTTGCATTATTGGCTCCTGTGCTCGTACAACCAGTAAACATAGTAATTATCAACATCCAGCATGTAAACAACATAAGAACTTTTTTCATCGGTCTTCCCCTTTCATAATAATCATTATTTATTAGTAATCCAATACCCTATTATCTATCATAATATTTTTAAGTTAAATGCCCATTATGTGCTGGTTAATTCACCGTTAATAAAATGTTAAATGCTTACCCTCCACTAGGAAACAAATTCCCCAGCCTGCATATTATAGGTTTTATCACACAGACCTTTCATAAAATCCATATCATGAAAAATGCCCAGCATAGTCGTCCCTTCATACTTTAGCTGCTCTATGAGCTCTCTTACCTTAATCTTAGAACCTGCATCCAGACTGGCCGTTGGCTCATCCAAGAGTAACAGCCTTGGCCGCTTGACCATTGCCCTGGCGATATTTAACCGCAGCTTTTCTCCGCCAGAGAAGGTATTGGGATAGCTGTCCCATAGATCTGGGGCCAACTCAAAATGAGATAATATTTTTTCTGCCTTCTGAGCCCTGGAGATAGATTCTCCCCCCATTTCCAAAATAGCCTGTTCCACATACTCTCTGGCCCTTGTTCTGGGCATAATATTTAAAAATTGAGATACATATCCCATTTCATTCTTTCTCAATGCCACAATCTGCCGCTCTGAGGCCTGGGCAATGTCCAACAGGTCATTTTGAGATGATCGATACCATATTTGACCCTTTTCAGGCAGATAGGTTCGATAGATGCATTTTAAAATGGTGGATTTTCCACTGCCGCTGCGGCCCGTAATCCCGATAAATTCTCCTTTTTGCAAAGAAATGCTGATGTTTTCTATGGCTTGAATACGCTTGTTTAAATGATGAAAGGTAAAGGATTTAGACAGATTTTCGATTTTTAAAATTTCCTTCATTATATCCTCCTACTGCCGATAGCTGGTTTTTAACATTCTTTTTCCATCTACAAAAACCGATGTAATCACAGGAAAGTTCTTTTCAAGTTTTTCGATAATCAATAGATCGGCCTTTTTATTTTCCGCTATGGAGCCAATAAGCCCATCCATGTAAACAGCCTTGGCGGGGTTAATAGTCACCAATCCTATCATTTTACATAAATCCTGTCCGTATTTTTCGTGAAGGATAAAGACCGCATGAAGCAGTGCAGGAGGATAATAATCACTGCACAGTATATCCACGGTATCCTGTAAGATAGCTTCTGCCGCCGATAGATTTCCCGAATGGGATCCTCCTAACAAAACATTGGGTGCTCCTGCAATGGTATAGAGCCCTAGACTTTTTGCTTTTTGTGCTACCTCCATGGTAATGGGAAATTCACTGATTGTAGTTCCAAAGCGTTTCACTATCTCCAGCTTTTCCACACTGTCATCATCATGGGATGCAATGGCTATATTTTTTTTACTGGCTATTCCTGCAAGTTCTTCTAACATATCAAGGGTTATTTTTTCTTTTCTTTGCCTTTTTTCGATTACTTCATCCAATTCTTCCTCCGTCATGGAATTATAGCCCTTTAAGGTTTTTTTATAGATTTCCAGATTCCTGTATTGTCCTTGTCCAGGGGTATGATCCATGAAGGATAGCAGGTGCACCTTATCTTCTTGAAGATATCTTTTTAAATTCTCAAACTCATTAAAGTTATCAATCTCAAATCGGGCATGAAATCGATGGCGGATTAAATGCTTGCTTTTATGGGTGCTATCAATAACATCTATCAGTTTCTTCACATTTTCAGAAGATCGAATAAGATTGTGTCCAAATTCATTGGATTGAAATAGGGATAAAGAATGATACATGGTCGTAATGCCGCTGCCGATCAATACCTTTTCGGCTTCACGAATACTGATCTCAAAGTCCATCAGACTGGTAGGCCTGGGAGCGGCCATATGTTCAATATAATCTGCATGAATATCAATAAACCCTGGAGCAATATAGGCATTGTTGGCATCCACTACCTCCATGCCTTCCATATTCTGGGCCTCCTCTGCAGGCACAATACTTTTAATAATATCTCCTTCAATAAATAAATCATAACCCTGTAAAATCTCATTTTCTGTAATAATCTGTCCTTTCGTAATTCGATACACCAAAATACCTCCTTTATATAAGTGAATGGACCAATTGTTGGGTATAGGCATGCTGTGGATCTTCCAATATTTGATCCGTCAGCCCTTCCTCTAGGATCCTGCCGTTGAGCATGACAATGGTCCTGTCGGCAAGCATGCGAATAACCGCCAAATCATGGGATACTACAATCATACTGATGCTTAGTTCTCTTTGAATTTTTCTGATCAAATCCAGTACATTTGCTTGAACAGATAAGTCAAGGCCTGTGGTAATCTCATCCAATAAAAGGATGGGGGGATTGTTGGACAGAGCTTTTGCAATTTGTACCCGCTGCTGCATGCCTCCCGAAAAGTTTTTAGGTGCTTCCTTCATACGGTAAATCGGCATATTTACATGGCTGAGAAGCTCTTTTCCCCGTTTCTCCATCTCCCCCACCCCTCTGTGACCGGCAGCAATAAGTTTTTCAGCGATATTGCCCACAGAAGAAAAATCCATTCGAAGTCCCAGCATGGGATTCTGATAGACCATCCCCAATACATGGTTACGAATATATCTTTTTTGTTGGGAGGACTGCGCAAAGATATTGACAGTGCCATCATGATAAGCACTCAAGTACCCTTCTCCCTGGGTAACCTCCTGATCAAAATAGAGGCACTGCATCATAGTAGATTTCCCACTTCCGCTTTCCCCCACAACCCCAAGAATCTCCCCGGGAAAAACTTCAAAGGAGATATCTTGGCAAGCGTATAGGGTTTTACAGTAAGGGCAGTAGTTTTTTTCCAGAATTCTATCCTTTGTATTCTCACAGTGAGCGCATCCTGCTCCGAACTGTTTTTTTAAATTTTTCACCTTCAACACAGGCATTTCTCTTGTTTCCATCTATCCATCCCCCTTAATGGTTTTCCTTGCTGTTTAGAATCCCGCAGCAATAGCTGGTATCATTGCATTGATAATAGGTTTCCCCAGTATTTTCATCTGCCAGTTCATCTAAAAAAATCCCTCGAGCTCCACATAGTCTACATTGTTTTTCCTCAAAATCTTCAACTTGGAAAGGATAATCTTCAAAGGCCAAGGAGGTTACCTTGGTATAGGGAGGGACTGCATATATTTTTTTCTCTCTTCCTGCGCCCAGCAGTATCAGCGCTTTGGAATGGTCTAATTTGGGATTATCAAATCTGGGAATAGGGCTGGGAGCCATCACATAGCGGTCCGCTACGGTCACAGGATGGTCAGCTCCTGTGGTCATGGTTCCATAGGCCATGATTTCTTCAAAAAGCATGAGCCACACCCCACTGTATTCTTTATCTGCATGAAGCCTTTTGGTCACATATTCACTGGGCTCCACCATTCTTAGGGGTTCGGGTATAGGCACCTGCAGTACTAAAATCTGCTCTTCCTGAAGGGGGATCTCAGGTATTCTATGTCTTGATTGTATTAAGGTAGCCTCTTGAGTCTCTTCTGTACAAACCACCCCTGTGGTTTGTACAACGAACTTTTTGATGCTCACGGCATTGACAGATTCATCGGAACCCTGATCAATAACCTTCAAAATATCCTCTTGACCAATCAAAGACAGAGTGAGCTGCAAGCCTCCTGTCCCCCATCCCCTGGCAATCGGCATTTCTCTCGAAGCAAAGGGTACCTGATAGCCAGGAATGGCTACAGCTTTTAGGGAAGCCCTTCTGATCTCTCTTTTAGAGTTTTCATCAAAAAATCCAAAATTGTATCTACGCTTCATTGCATTTCTCCCCTTTCCGTGCTCTCCGGGCACTATCCAATTTGGACTGGAAGGTAACATAATGGGGAAGCTTTAAATGGGAAATAAAACCGGTGGATTCTACGGAGTCAATATGGAGCAAAACAAATTCCTCCTGATGGGTAGGATATCGGGAATCTCCCGTCTCCAGACATTGATCCAGTATACTCATGGCAATGGCCTTGGTTTCATTTTGTCCGTAGCATATACCATATCCAATTTCAAAGGTAAGCTCATGCTTATCTTTTTCCCCTTCTACGGCCTTCGGTATAAAGGTTTCCACCTCTGTCACTTGAATTTCTCCAATATAATAGTCTTCTTCCATTTCAGTGGATCTTCCAAGGGGACTTTCAATATACAGAGGCAGTCTCCCAACCCTTAGCTCCCCTACGGTAGGATGCAATGCCCCATAGCCCCTAAGAGCTGCATAGCCCAGGGCTGTAACTGCTCCCGTTTGACCTCTGGTCAAGGTTTGAAGTCTTTCTGCTCTAGTCGATGGAAACTCTAAGCTTTTTTTAGTAATATCCAAGGGTTCTCTGTCATCCTTCTCATAACCCTTTATGAAACCCTCTTTCCGAAGATAGTCCACTACCTTGGGCAAATTTTTCAAATCTGTTTTTTCAACATTGTCCTTTATATTCCTCTCAAATGCCTCCAGCCATGATAATATTTCTTCCTTGCTCTCCTCTATCAAATCAAAATCCAGCAGTCGATGGGTATAGTCCTGAGAAGCCCCTAATATCTGCCCTCCCGGAATATCCTTAAAGCTTGCAGATATTCTTCGTTCCACCGTCATATCTGTGGATTCAGTGATTTTGGAATAATGGGTTCTCCGTAGGGTAGACCGATATGCCCGCAGAATAAATACGGCTTCCTCTGCATTTCCCTCGGCCTGCTTAATGGCCAAGGCCGCCAACTCTTCAGAATACAAACTGCTCTCTGACATTACCTGATCCATCAATCCCCGCATTCCGCTGTAAATCTGTTGTACTTCTACAATCTCCCTATGCTTCAACCTTTCATATTTCAGCCTTTGAATAGATTCTTCAATGGCCAGACTTCCTCCCTTTACAGCCACATAGCCCATCTATTTCACCACCTATTTCATGATTTGTGTTGTCCTTGGTATACTTAGTACGTTGGCTTGCTCATCTACAAAAATCATATCTATCCCAAGGGGATATTCCTGATTTTTTAAAGCCCTAACCCCTACCCAGTCTCCTGAGAGATCAATTTTTGCAAACCTAAACTTTTCAATTCCAGGTCCCGTCAATACAAGATCCCTTTCATTGGTCAACACTCCCGTTTCTACAATCAGTGTAGCTCCCTGATGGGGATTAATTAAATCCCCCGCCTTTGCTTTCTCAATGGCATGCGCTATGTCTCCACCCATAGGAATAAATATAAAATCCGACTCTTCTATGGTTTTTACTTGTCCATAGGTCAGTTGATGGATTTGATCTTCCATTTCCTGATGCTTCGATGATAGGACATGAAAGCCTACTTCTCCATCTAAGAGCATAAGTGCCATCAGCAGACTGGGTTTTAAAAGGCCTGCTTCTATATTCAGCTTTTCGCACTCCCCACCTAAATTTTCAATCCATCCCGGTCTCGCGGTACAGTTTAATACCTTACGATAGATTTGCTGTATATCATGGATCCAATCGAATCCCATTTCCATCTCTCCCAAAATAATTCCCCCTCTATACATCCATGGTGTCAAAGCTTACTTTGGTCATCAATATTTTAGATTGCTCCTGCATCCTCTGTTGATAGATTTTCTTTTCTTCCTCTATCAGTATCTGATTCCACTTCTTTGTTTCTTCCAAATCTGCATGATAAGCAGCATCAATCACAGCCAAGGCATAGGATAATGCCTCCCTATCTCCTCGAATAATACCAATTCCCAATTTTCCATTCACTTGAACCTTCGCCTCCGTAACCAGTACTTCTCCTAGATAAAAAAGGGAGTTTTTAGCCCCTTCCCGCATTTTCACCATCACCAGTCCATTGTGAGGCCCTTCAATCCCACGGATTTGGTACTTTTCTTCTATTTCCTTTGCCAATTTATAGGCCAATGCTTCACTGCCCTTGATCAGTATCTCTGTTCTTCTTCTTCTATCCATCTATTCCATGCCTCCTTTTCTGAGTTTATTATATCTTGTTGCCAAGTTGAGGTTTGTAAAGGGTAGGTAAACTCCTTTAAACTTAGGTTAATAAAGTCGAAGAGGCAGACACCCAGGCCTGCCTCTACATTAGAAACTACGTACAAGAAGAAAATCATTGATTATTTTACAATGTACTTAAAGGAATCCCCCCTATAGATGATCTGTGTATATTCCAACACCCTTTGGCTAATACAGTCGATGCAGTTTGTCTCCAGAACCAAAAGGGGGATTAGAGGAGGACAATCCAGAAGGGTCTGTTCTTCCAGAGAAGGCAGGGAGACACTTAGTACGCTTTTCCCTGAGTCAAAGCTTTTGTAGCCTTTGCTTTTATAGTATTCAAACATGGATACTATCTCCTTTCCTCGCTCTTCAATATCAAGAAAAATCGATTTTGCCACATAGGATATATGCACAGCGATAGGTCTTTTCTCAACGATTCTCAACCTGCCAATTTTGAAAACCCTATCCTTTTCCCCTACTCCCAGCTCCTGAAATATGGATTCCTCATAATCAATTTTTTTACAGAAAATATTTATGGACTCAACATCGTACCCTTTCTCAAGCATTTTCTGGCTGAAGCTCTCCTTTCCCGAGAGCAGCAGTTCTAACTGCTGATGTCTGCTTTTAAGAAATCTTCCCTTTCCCTGCTTAGAATAGAGATATCCCATTTCTTCTAATTTCTCAAAGGCCTTTCGAATCATTATCCGAGGAACGCGATAGGCATCTGCCAATTGATTTTCTGAGGGCAGTCTATGATTTGGCCCATACTTTCCCTGTAAAATATCCAGTTTTAGTCTGTCAAAAATGATGGTTTCTATATCTTTACTCATTTTTTCACCCTCATTCTTTGGGATATTTTAGAAAAACGCACTTTCCTTATCTAGGCTAACTGAGATATTTCTATATAGTTTACTTCTTTGGGAAGCTCCAAATAGCTCCTAATTTCCGAAGGTACTTCTTTCCAAGACAAACAGCAATGGGATTGTTGATCCAATTTGCTCAAAAAGAAATCCTGTATTTCCATATAGATTCTTTTCATCACAGCGGAACGGTGAATCATGCAGGGTTCTGGATCATCAAAGTACTTAATGCTATTTTCTATGATGACCGCTTCCCTTAAGGGCAAAGCTGTTATCTTTTTTTGAAAAACCAGCTTATCTTCCTGATCTACCATATGAACCATTAGATTGTAAATTTTTCCCATAGCTGCTTTCCATCCTTTCTCTCTATCATTCCTTAGAATAAAAAATAGACAATTAATCCGAATAAAGCAAAAAACAGGGCATTGATCAGTTTGATGATATGCATTTTTTCCCTTAGATAATCGGATAGCTCAAAAACTTCCCTTCCCTTATGGATCCCTATGGTCAGCAGACTCAAAGGGGTTATGAGGGCCCCTCCATAGAGGATAAAAAAGGCCAGGGCCCGTATATCCAAAACCTCGCTGGTTTTGAGTACATACAAAATGGTGGCCAAATATATTTGTCCTGTACAAAGGAATTCTCCAATGGATATGATGATGCCCAGTCCAAAGCTGAAGAGGAGGAGTCTCTTAGGTTGATTGGCGGACGATATTTTCTTAATCCAGTTGTGATTGTATCTCCTTAAAAAGGTGGGCAGCTGGAGCTTTATTTTTTCGTATTTTTCATTTTTTGCGGCAAAATAATCTCGTAAATTGACCACAACCAATATACACACAATAATGAATAACCCATTTTTTAGAAAACCCTGCAAGAACGCAAACCAGGGGCTGTCTAACTTGTTAAGGACATCATAAAATAGAATTCCTAAGGCTAAATAGGTAATGAATTTTCCTGAAATATAGGCAAAGCCCAATTTTAGAATACTTATATTTTTCAGGGCAACAGCGGCCATAAAAAATAGAAGCATGGATAGAGAGCAGGGATTCAAGCCATTGATGAGTCCAGTAATAAAAACTCCTAGAACCTCATATCCAGAAAAAACTCCCAAAATCGAAGAGCTCCTTGTCTCTTCTTCATAGAGATCTAAGGTATTCCGACCATAACCCTTTTCCAGTCTATCCAGCAGTTCATTCTTGATTTGCTTTTCTCCCGATAAATAGGATTCCCCAATAAAGACAATGGGTACCTGCTGTTCTTTTTCCGGTACACCGTAGGCTTCAAAGTATCGGCGGACCATCTCCAAATCCTCTATACTGCCAACATTGTATTTTTGTATCCACAGCTGAGATACTGTCCTTTTGTTCTCACCTTCAAGGGCAATCCCTTCTCCAATATCCTGTAATAATCTGTTGATTTCTTCACAGGCACTGCAAGGAGATGTATACGCATACACAACAAGGGAATCTCCATTTTCTCTTATTCTGATTAGACCATCCTTCGAGACTTTGGTCTCTTCTATGGCATCCTCAAGATTTGCCCCTTGAATATCGATTTGTATTCTCCCAGTTCCAGAAGAAATCTTTTCTTTTTCTCTAACAAACACTTCTCTTAACTGCTGATTAAAATCCTTGTTATCTAGAATCCAACTACTTCCAATAAAAAGCAGTCTTTCAGAAGCATCTATCTCTTCCTGAATAGGATAGTCCTCCAAGAATTCCTTTAACCTTTCACTGCCCCTGGCATAAAAGGTATTGTGAAGCCTTAGCTGAATGTCCACATCCCTTCTTTCCTCCTGCAATAATGTTTTTACATGCTCAATAAACTCTTCTTCATCTTTGCAGGTTTCACAGGATTTCATATAAAAAAAATCCATGGTTAACCATTGCGGTGTCTCTTCCTTGCCATAGGCATAGAGGGATGGTGTTAAAAAAAATAGGAAAGCTATTAATGGCACTATCAAAGCTACATTTCGCTGCAATCTTCTCTTAGACATCCTAACCTCCTCTATTTTTATATGCTATATTCTCTTCAAGACAAAGCCTGTGATTCTACCATAACAAATTTCAGTTAATTTAAAGAGTAGTTTGTGTAAAGTTTTCTTTAAGTTCAAGTATCCCTTTCTATAAATGAACACCACTTTACAAGTAATAGAAAAATAATTGGATAAAAATAACAAAATCAGAC
>JBFNEZ010000014.1:0-43622 GCA_040797825.1 Thermotaleaceae bacterium
GAGTTTAATCCAAAGCCATTTATACTATACCAATTTAGTTGTCCAAGATTCGCAATTCCAGACATCGGTGACAATATCACGATAAAATTCAGGTTCATGGCAGATAAGCAAGATACTGCCTTTATAAGCTTTTAATGCTCTTTTAAGCTCTTCCTTTGCATCCACATCTAAGTGATTGGTAGGCTCATCCAGGATCAGTAAATTACTCTCCTTATTAATAAGCTTACAAAGCCTTACCTTGGCTTGCTCTCCACCGCTCAATACCAATACCTTGCTTTCAATATGCTTGGTAGTTAAGCCGCATTTTGCCAGAGCAGCCCGTACTTCATACTGGCTGTAGGCAGGAAAGTCCTGCCATACTTCTTCGATACAGGTATTGTAGTTGGCATCTTTGATTTCTTGTTCAAAGTACCCGATATGCAGGTATTCCCCTAACTCTACTGTTCCCGAAAGCGCCTTAATTTGACCTAGTATACTCCTAAGAAGGGTGGTTTTTCCTAAACCATTGGCACCGACCAGAGCTACTTTCTGCCCCCGTTCCATACGAAGATTTAAAGGCTTGGATAGAGGCTCTTCGTAGCCGATGACCAATTCCTTGGTTTCAAAAAGAAGTTTGCCAGAAGCCCGGGCTTCTTTAAAGTTAAACTCCGGCTTGGGTTTTTCCCTAGCCAATTCAATAACATCCATTTTATCCAGCTTCTTTTGACGGGACATGGCCATGTTTCTAGTGGAAACCCGTGCCTTGTTTCGAGCAACGAAGTCCTTTAGCTCTGCAATTTCTTGCTGTTGTCTTTTATAAGCCGATTCCAGTTGCTGCTTCTTTGCTTCATAGACCTGTAAGAAATTGTCATAATCCCCCACATATCGATTTAACTCTTGGTTTTCCATATGATAGATGAGATTGATAACACTATTCAAAAATGGGATATCATGGGAAATCAAAATAAAAGCATTTTCATATTCTTGTAAATAGCGCTTTAACCATTCAATATGCTGTTCATCCAGATAGTTGGTTGGTTCATCTAAAAGCAGGATATCGGGCTTTTCAAGAAGCAGCTTGGCAAGGAGGACCTTTGTTCTTTGGCCACCGCTGAGATCATGAACATCCTTATCCAATCCAATATCTTCAAGTCCTAAACCCCTTCCAATTTCTTCTATCTTAGCATCTATAATATAAAAATCATTATTATCCAAAGTATCCTGAATGGTACCCATGTCTTCGAGCAGGCGCTCTAGTTCCTCGGGAGAAGCATCTGCCATTTTATCGCAAATCTGGTTCATTTCTGTTTCTAAATCAAAAAGATATTGAAAAGCACCCTTTAATACATCGCGGATAGTCATACCCTTTTCTAAGGCAGTGTGCTGATCCAGATAACCAATTCGCACACGTTTGGACCATTCTATCTGTCCTTCATCAGGCTCTAGTTTTCTGGTGATGATGTTCATAAAGGAGGACTTCCCCTCACCATTTGCTCCAATTAGACCAATATGCTCTCCTTTCAAAAGTCGGAAGGAGACATCTTGAAAGATAGCCCGATCACCAAAACCGTGGCTTAAATTTTTCACAGTTAAAATACTCATTGAAAGCTCCTTTCTATTATTCCTAACAGGTATATATAAATATTTTCATTCATGAAAGAAAGTGGCACAAGGTAGTACAAGCATACATAATAGATTATATACGAGATAGCCCTGGTTTCAAAGAGAAATTTATTAAATTTTAAAGGAAAGTTCAGGGCATTGCTGTGGAGATTCTATGAATGGGGTGAGGTGAAAATTGAAAAAATATTTAAAAACTTGGAGGAATTCTCACAAATTTCTATAATATAAATAACATGGTTGTAGGAAAACGATCTCAAGCAACGCAACTAATTCATTTTACAAAATGGGGGTATTGTGTATGAAAAAATTGAATTATTGTATGGATTGCAGAAGGATTGCTACTTTTAACGGAACCTGTAGTTATTGTCAGTCAAGCAACATTAAAGATTTGGTTAAAAATGCACCCGTCAATGTGATTGGGACAAAAACCAAGGGAAGAGTCATGCGGATCGGAGAAGAAATGGTGGAATTGCTTTGTGTTGATGAAGGAAAAATCAAATCCTTTAAGCAGTTTGAAGCAGAAAGACTCAGAAAAATTTTGTAATGAAATAGCTTTCAGGTAGAAAAACCTCTTATCACTAAAATAGATAAGAGGTTTTTTATTGAAGAAGTGGTAAGGAAAAAGAAAAAAATGTCGAAAACAGTAGTATAATATTGAATCATTAGGGCTATCGAATGGAGGAATAAAATGGAAAATACCAAATCTCTAGTCAATTTAAACGCAGATGAAGAATATATCAGTATGTTGGCCCAGGCCAGTATGCGTTACTTTAGATTTCCCTTTGGTTATATTGATTATAAAATGATTATGGAGGATTTATTAAGTTTTACAGGGGCCGATTATGGACTGATTAATCTGATGGATAAAATCAAAAGAAAACTGGTAACGGTGGCTGTATCAGAAACTGGTGAGAAGCTTAACAGTATCAATAATGTACTGGGCTTCTCTTTAGTGGGGAATGAATGGGATTTACCGGGTGAAGGGATAGAATTTTCAACAAAAAATAAGTTGATCAAAATGAGAGATTTGAAAGAAGCTTCTTTTTATCAGCTAACATCCATTCAGTCCAAAACCATTCATAAAATTCTTCAGCTGAAGGAAGCCTATATGATTGGGTTGTATCATAATGAAGAAATCATCGGAAGCGTTCTTTTGGGCTGGAAAAAAGAAATGGGTATCCATAAAACAGAAAGTATAGAATTATATATCAACATGATAGGAACAGTTTTTCTGCGAAAGCAAGCAGAAGAGGCCCTTACAAGACAAAAACAGATGATGGAAGCACTAATCAAGTATTCGCCTGATGGGATAGCTATTTTAGACAAAGATTTTACTGTGATGGATATCAACTATAAATTTACTGAAATATTTGGATATACTTTGAAGGAAGCCATTGGCGTGCATATTGATGACTTGATAGTCAGCCAGGAGTCACCTGGTGTTCCTTTAAATTGCAAACAGGTAGATGCGCTTGTATTTTCTAATCAAAAAATAGAAATAGAAACCATTCGAAAGCAAAAGGATGGTACCCTCATTCCCGTAATGATTCGTGGAGGCGCTACGGTTGTGGAAGGCAAAATTGTAGGATATCATGCCATCTATACAGATATAAGGGAGAGAAAAAAGTCTGAAGAGAGAATTCTTTATTTAAGCTATCATGATAAATTAACAGGTCTTTATAATCGGGCTTATTTTGAAGAAGAAAAAGTACGCCTTCAAAATAGTAATATACTTCCCATATCCATTATTATTGGAGATTTGAATGGTCTGAAATTGACCAATGATGTGTTTGGGCATCGGGAAGGGGATAAACTCCTTATAAACATTGCTAATATTATTCGGGATACTTGTGAAGAAGAAGGCACGGTCTGCCGGTGGGGCGGCGATGAATTTGCAGTCATTCTACCCAATAAGGATGAGGCAGAGGTGGTTCGAATCTGCAATGCCATTCGAAGGGCCTGTGAAACAACAGAGGAAGAACCGATACAGATTAGTATTGCCCTAGGATGGGCGACGAAGAAAACAGAGGATGTTCTCATGTGCAGTATTATTAAAGAAGCAGAAGAGAAGATGTATCGACATAAGCTATTAGAAAGCAAAAGCGCTCGGAGCAATATCATTTCTTCCCTTCGAAAATCTCTCCATGAAAAAAGCTGTGAAACGGAAGACCATGGTGAAAGAATGCGGAAGATGGGTGTTTTTTTAGGGAGAAAAATGGGTTTAAAGGACAACGAATTAGATGAATTGAGTCTATTGGCTGTTTTGCATGACATTGGAAAAATAGCTATATCCAACGATATTCTTGGAAAGGCAGGACCCTTGACAGAAAAAGAATGGATTGAGATGAAGAGGCATCCAGAGATTGGATACCGTATTGCTAAAGCTTCTCAAGAATTATTTTCTATTGCTGACTATATTCTGAGTCATCATGAGTGGTGGAATGGCAAGGGATATCCCCAAGGACTTAAAGGAGAGGAAATACCAAGACTATCAAGAATTTTAGCCGTAGTAGATGCCTATGACGTAATGACCAATCATCGTGCCTATAAAAAACCCCTATCCCATCATGCGGCTATTGAGGAGATCGAAAAGTGTGCGGGAAGTCAGTTTGATCCGGAAATTGTAGCGCTTTTTATTGAAATCATGAGAGAAAAGCTATCTTGATACATATATTTATGGAAACTTCACTGTATGGTGGAGTTTTTTTATGCAAAGAAAATTCTTCTACATTGACAAGATAAAAATACCATAGTATGGTAACTATATAATTGACATTAAAGTTAATGGAGGAGTACGGATGAACAAGTTATTATCCTATTTAAAACCCTATTGGAGAGCTGCAGTATTGGCTCCCCTTTTAATGCTCATGGAGGTTATCACCGATTTGCTGCAGCCAGCACTGATGGCTAGCATCATTGATCAGGGAATTGCCCAAGGAGATATCGGCTTCATTATAAGAAGGGGCATTCTAATGGTGGCAGTAGCAATAGCAGGGATTATTGGGGGATTTGGATGTACAATTGCAGCTAGTATAGCTAGTCAGAGCTTTGGAGCTGATCTGCGAGAGGCATTATTTAAAAAAATCCAGAGCTTTTCCTTTACAAACCTAGATCAGTATAAAACATCCTCTCTGATTACTAGATTGACCAACGATGTAACCCAGGTACAGCACCTTGTACTGATGTCCCTCAGAATGATGGTGCGTGCGCCGATGCTCTGTATAGGCGGCATCATTATGGCTGTTCGAATTAATAGCTCTTTGGCAAGAATCCTGTTGATTGCCATACCCCTTTTAGGGTGTATATTATTCATGGTAATTCAGAAGGCTTTCCCTCTGTTCTCTGCAGTACAGGGCAAGTTAGATAGGGTTAATGATGTAATGCGGGAAAATCTAGCAGGGATTCGGGTGGTAAAAGCCTTTGTAAGAAGGGATTTGGAGAAGGAACGCTTTGGCTCTGCCAATGAAGACCTGATGAAAGTTACCATAAGGGCTTCTAGAATTGTGGCCCTGACCATGCCCTTTATTATGCTGATTATGCATTTGAGTATTGTTGCTGTTATTTGGTTTGGGGGTATTCTGGTAAATAATAAGGATATGCAGGTAGGTGAAGTAATCGCATTTATTAACTATATGACCCAAATCCTTTTTGCTTTGATGATGGTGGCTTTTATATTTATGGCTGTATCCAGGGCTAAAGCATCGGCAGAACGAATTCAGGAAGTACTTCAAACCGATGTAGATATTCAAGATATGGTTAATCAGAATCACAAGGCAATTGCCAAAGGAGAAGTGATTTTTGATAGGGTAAGCTTCCAATATGCTGGTGCAAAAGGAGAGGCTGTATTGAGAGATGTTTCTTTTAGAGTTGAAGCAGGAAAGACAGTAGGCATTCTTGGTGGGATTGGATCGGGTAAGACTACCTTAGTCAGCCTTATTCCACGACTTTATGATGTTTGTGAAGGCAGGGTTTTGATAGATGGAGAAGATGTCCGTCATATTCCATTGGATGTGCTCAGGAAAGAAATTGGCTTTGTTCTGCAGGAATCGATTTTGTTTACAGGCACCATTCGTGAAAATCTAAGATGGGGAAAAGCGGAAGCGAGTGATGAAGAGATAGAAAAAGCTGCAAGAATAGCTCAGGCCCATGACTTCATTATAGGTTTTCCAGAGGGGTATGACACCTTGGTGGGTCAGAGAGGTGTGAATTTGTCTGGGGGACAAAAACAACGGTTGGCTATTGCTCGGGCGCTGCTTCGTAAACCAGCTATTCTTATCATGGATGACAGCACCAGTGCTGTAGATATGGAAACAGAGGTTAGAATTCAGCAAGGATTAAAGGAAATGGGGAAAAAAAGCACTCTATTTTTAATTGCCCAACGGATTAGCTCTGTAATGGAGGCAGATAAAATCATTGTGCTGGAAGATGGTAGGATTGCTGCAGAAGGGACCCATGAACAGTTGCTAGAACAGAGCAGTATTTATCAAGATATTTATCGATCTCAGCTTGGAGAGGGGGCAGAGACTCATGGAAAATAAAAATGAAGATAGAAAAGCTGTTGAAGGAGTCCCTAAAATAGTTGGGGGCCGTCCTGGGGGCATGGGAGGTGGCCGCCATGGCATGATGATGGGGCCTGTGGTGAAGGCGAAGAACGTGAAAAAAAGCCTAGGAAAACTATGGAACTATCTAGCACAGGAAAAAGGCACCTTAATGATTGTGTTTTTCTTTGTAATTCTAGGATCTCTGCTGAACTTGGCAGGACCCTACTTAATTGGAAAAGCCATAGATGACTACATTATTCCTGGAGACTTTTCCGGATTAATAAGAATTGTTCTTGTGATGATAGGGGTCTATGGAATCAATACCATTAGTACGTGGATGCAAAATTATTACATGATTGGAATCGCACAAAAAACGGTTTTGCAAATAAGAAAGGATTTATTCGAAAAGCTTCAGACGCTGCCCTTGAGATTTTTCGATGGAAAACCCCATGGGGAATTAATGAGTAGGTTTACCAATGACATAGAAAACATCAGCAATACTTTAAATACCAGCACCACACAGATTTTCTCAAGTATTCTTACAGTTATCGGTACTTTTATTTTTATGCTGTGGCTTAGTCCTATCCTCACCTTGCTAAGTGTGATGATTATTCCACTAATGGCACTTTCCACAAAAACCATTGCGAAAAGAACAAGAACTTTTTTTTCTAAGCAGCAAAAGTATTTGGGGGAGCTAAATGGATTGATTGAAGAAACCATTTCGGGGCAGCGGGTGGTGAAGGTCTTTGCCCATGAGGAAGAGGTTTTGAAAAAATTCGAAGGATATAACCGTCAGTTAAAGGACGTGGGTATTCAAGCTCAAATCTTTTCGGGGCTGATTCCACCTTTAATGAATGTCCTGAACAATCTTAGCTTTGCCATCATTGCAGGAGCAGGAGGATGGCTGGCAGTGAATCAGATCATTACCGTAGGCGTTATTGCAAGCTTTATAAACTACTCAAGACAGTTTACTCGGCCTTTAAATGAACTGGCCAATCAGTTTAATATGATTCAATCGGCCATTGCAGGGGCAGAAAGAGTATTTGAAATCATGGACGAAGCTCCAGAGCCCAAAGATCTGCCTCAGACACCTATCCTTAAAAATATCCAAGGAAATGTGAATTTTGAAGATGTAGCCTTTTCCTACGAAAAAGAAAGCCCTATATTAAAAGACATAAATCTACAAGTAACGTCTGGGCAGACCATCGCTTTAGTAGGGCCTACAGGAGCGGGCAAGACGACGATTATTAACCTGCTGATGCGGTTTTATGATGTAGATAAGGGCCGTATTACTATTGATGGGAAGGATATACGAAAGGTGCAGCGAGATAGTCTCAGAAGCTCCTTGGGAATTGTGCTTCAGGATACCTATCTGTTTTCCGAATCTGTCAAGGAGAATATTCGGTACGGGCGATTAGGTGCTAGGGAGGATGAAATCATAGCAGCAGCTAAGCTTGCAAATGCAGATTCCTTTATTCGGCGGCTTCCCCAGGGCTATGATACCATATTGTCTGAGGATGGAGGAAATCTCAGCCAAGGACAAAAACAGCTTTTAGCCATTGCCCGAGCCATTCTTGCTGATCCAGCTATTTTAATCCTGGACGAAGCTACCAGCAGTGTAGATACACGAACAGAAGTGCATATTCAGCAGGCCATGCTCAATCTGATGAAGGGACGTACCAGCTTTGTTATTGCCCACCGCTTAAGTACCATTCGAGATGCCGATAAAATTGTGGTCATTGATGGAGGTAGGATTGTGGAACAGGGGACCCATGAAGCCCTTCTCCAAAAGAAAGGCTTCTATCATCGACTGTACATGAGTCAATTTAACCGTCGAGTATCTTAATCGATCATGCTTTATCACAAATATTTAAGTTCTGATCCTAATTAGGAGCAGAGAAGGAAAAGGGGATGGGCCATAGGTCTGTCCTTATATTTTTAACAAGTATATTGGAGAGGGAAAAGACAATAATGTTCGTATATCGAAAATATAAAGGAAAAGGTATATTTGCATATAAAAATAAAAGAACGTTGAAATTTACAGAAAAGGAAGGAAAAACGTTTTCAAATTCATTTTTTTAAAAATAAAGAAAATTTGATAAATATTCATTTACAAAGATTTTTTTTGGTGCTATAATAACAAAAAGCAAATGATACACTGTATACATAGAACAATGTTCGCATTTTAGTAATGCGATTCATTTTTAATATCAATTTGTATTTGTATACAAATACAAATTTGTTATCCTACGAATAACATTGTCTATGATACGAAACAAATTTTAAGGGGGATGTGTAATGAAAAAGGTACTGTTAAGAATTTTTTTAGGCGTTTTAATAGTAACGCAGCTGGTTGGATGTGCGAAAAGTGCACCAGCTGCAACACCAGCTGGTGCAGCGTCAGAGAAAAAGTACATAATTCGAATGTCCTATGTGGTTGCTGAAGCTCAGTCAACCCACGTTGGTGCCCAAGAAGTATTCAAGAAGTATGTAGAAGAAGCCTCTGGTGGAAGAATTAGTGTTGAGTTGTATCCAAATGGACAGCTTTATTCAGGGGATAGACAGGCAATAGAGGCTGTTCAGCTAGGGACGATTGAAATGACCATACCTGCTGCCGCTGTATTATCTGGTTTTGAACCAAAATTTCAAGTCTTTGACCTACCCTATTTGTTTAAAGATAAAGAGCAAGCCTATGCAGCCCTAGATGGGGAACTAGGAACAAAGCTAAATGAATTATTGCTTAATCAAGGATTGGTCAATTTAGCCTATGGTGAAAACGGATTTAGACATGTGATGAACAACATAAAACCCATTCATACGCCAGCAGATTTAAAGGGATTAAAGATTAGAACCATGGAAAACCCCGTTCAAATCGGAATCTTTAAGGCTCTAGGTGCAAATCCAACACCAATGTCCTTTGGTGAATTATATACTGCACTACAGCAAAAGACTGTAGAAGGTGGAGAAAATCCAGTTCCATTGGTATATACTTCTAAATTCTATGAGGTTCAAAAATATTACAGTTTAAATGGACATCAATATGCGCCAACGGTGGTATTGATCAATCAAGATTACTTCAATAGTTTGCCTGAAGATCTTCAGGGAATAGTAAAAACGGGTGCGGAAAAATTTAGAGATGAACAGCGAATTATCAATGGTAAACAAGAAGAAGAATTTATGGTTCAGTTAAAAGAAAATGGCATGGAAATCAACACAATTAATGATGAGGAGAAAGCCTTATTTGTTGAAACTACCAATTCTGTATATGATGAATTTGCAGATGTTATCGGGGAAGAGCTCATGGGGATTGCAAAGGACATTCGTTCTAAATAATCATTGAGGACAAGTGAAATCGAGATATTACCTTCACTTGTCCTCTAAAACAATATAGGTAAAGAGGGTGAGGAATTGTTAAAGAAGTTATGGAATAATATGGAAGAATATTTTTTGGTATCCAGTTTAATCCTGACCGTTGGCCTTATCTTTATACAAGTAGTTATGCGCTATATCTTTAAAAATTCGCTTACATGGAGTGAAGAAGCTGCTCGATATATATTCCTGTGGCAAATATGGGTTGGAGCAAGCTATGCGGTAAAGAAAAACAAGCATCTGAGAATTTCCATCTTGAAGGATAAGCTTGGTGAAGAAAATGGTTTTTATTTTGAATTAGTATCCCATCTATTGTGGATTGTATTTACCTTATTTTTGGTTTTTTATGGATATACCTTGGCGAATAATATTTTTACAAGAGGACAATTGTCACCAGCCATGAGAATGCCCATGGGATATGCCTATCTTTCTGTTCCAGTAGGTTGTTCCATGATGTTGATTCGATTAATCGAAAAAATCATAGAACTTGTTCATTCAAAAAAGAAAGCAGGTGCATACTGATGACCTTGGTAGCCTTATTTGCCATACTAACCCTACTGTTGATACTAGGAATACCCATAGGAATCAGCTTGGGTTTTGCCACATTGATAACCATGGCCCTGTTTAGCAAAATTCCTTTGATAATGATTAGCCAAAATGCATTTGCCGCCCTAGATTCTTTCCCTTTAATGGCCATACCTTTTTTCATATTGGCAGGTTCTCTAATGAGCTATGGAGGCATATCCAGAAGACTTTTAAATTTAGCGGACAGTCTTGTCGGTTTTATTACAGGGGGATTGTCTCTAGTGACTATCGTAAGTTGTATGTTTTTTTCGGCTATATCTGGTTCTGGTCCTGCTACAGTGTCTGCCATAGGCTCTTTTATGATTCCAGCCATGAAGGAAAAAAAATATGATGAAGGTTTTGCAAGTGCGCTGACGGCCTGTGCAGGTTCTATTGGTGTCATTATACCTCCCAGTATACCCTATGTCATCTATGGTGTGGTGTCGGGGGTCTCTGTAGGAGAGATGTTTATTGCAGGGATTATCCCTGGGATTTTAATTGGTCTGGCCCTTATGATTACCAGCTATGGAATTGCTAAAAAGAATGGTTATATTGGTACCCGAGAAAAACCGGAATTGATGATGGCCATAAGAGCCATTAAAGAGTCCTTTGCGGCCCTTATGGTACCGGTGATTATTTTAGGCGGAATCTATGGTGGAGTCTTTACGCCTACAGAAGCGGCGGTAGTGGCCGTAGTATATGCTATATTTGCTGGTGTATTTATTTATAAAGAATTGGATTTCAAAAAATTTATTGAAGCCTTAAAAGAGGCAGCTGTCATTAATGGAGCCACCACCTTTATGGTAGGGCTGTCTATGTCCTTTGCTTCCTATCTAACAATGGAGCGGATTCCCTCTATGATTGCACAAAGTCTGCTGAGTATAACCGATAACAAATACATGCTGCTTACCATGATCATGGGATTCCTTCTTATAGTAGGATGCTTTATAGACAATCTATCCTCTATGATCATATTGACACCAATTTTTTTACCCATTGTTGTATCCCTTGGAGTAAGTCCCCTGCACTTTGGAATCATGATGACGATTGCCTTGGCTATTGGTTTTGTAACACCGCCCTATGGTGCCAATCTATTCGTTGCTTCCGCTGTATCGGAAGTCAGTTTAGAGAAGATTACTGCAAAGATTATTCCTTTCATTATTGCTTTGATCTGCTGTCTAATGCTGGTAGTTTTCGTGCCTAACCTAAGCTTATGGCTAGTTAAAATCTTTAAAGGCTAGTCTGTGATGAATAAAATGGAGAGGGTATAGATATGGCCCAAATTTATAATGAAATTTTGGTGTTGTTTTTAATGATAGGAATAGGCTATCTGATTTCAAAATTAAATATCATAGATGGGAGGATGAATAAGGGAATTTCAAAATTATTGGTGAATGTAACACTGCCGCTGCTGATATTTTCCTCTTTTACAACACAATATAAAGGGAATGTATTCGTCAATATGTTTCAGCTCTTTATATATTCAAACATTATCTTCTTAATGTGTACCATAGGTGGGAAATTTCTATCCAATAGAATGAATGTTTCAAAAAAGGATGTTTTTCATTTTATTTTAATATTTTCTAACTGTGGATTTGTAGGTTTTCCCGTTGTGAAAAGTATTTATGGAGATTTGGGCGTTCTTTATACATCTGTATTCAATGTTACATACAACATTTTTATCTGGACCGTTGGTGTGATGATTTATACGAAGGGAAAGGAATCCACAGACATTAAAAAAATAGCAAAAAATCCCAATATTATTGCAGTATTTTTAGGGGTGAGCATGATGGCTTTATCTGTTGAACTGCCTGTATACATTTCCAAAACAGCTTCTATGGTCGGCTCAGTGACAACCCCTTTGTCTATGATTTCCATTGGTGCCATGCTATCGGAGATAAGTTTGGGAAAAATTCTAAAAGATTGGACCATTTATTACTTATCCTTCCTAAGGTTGTTGGTTATACCTTTAATAGGGTATGCTGGTCTAAGGTTATTTCATATTGATATGGTCATTGTCAATGTGATTACGATTTGTCTAGCCATGCCCGCAGCTTCCTTAGGGGCTATATTGGCTGAAAGCTATAATAACAACGCCAGATATGCTTCTGTATGTGTTTTGGTGAGCACTTTATTTTCAATTATTACGATACCTTTTGTTACTTCTTTAATCATGTATTGAGAAAAGTAAACAATATTTATAGAAACATTGGAGGTTAAGATGAATCATTTTAAATATTCTATTCCTACAGAAGCTTTTTTCGGAAAGGATAGCATTGATATAATTCCAACAGAAATTAAAAAATATGGTCAAAGAGTGCTATTTATTTATGGAGGGAGCAGCATCAAAAATATAGGCCTCTATGATAAAATAAAAAGAAATTTTGAGGATAATGCTATCTACCATATTGAATTATCTGGAGTAGAAGCAAATCCAAAACTGTCAAAGGTAATGGAAGGCATTGCCCTTATAAAAGAAAATCAACTGGATTTTATTCTGGCAGTTGGAGGTGGAAGTGTTATTGATTGTGGAAAGGCAATTTCTGCAGGGGTCTTTTATGAAGGAGATCCTTGGGATTTTTGTATAGGAAAGGCAATAGTAGAGAAAACATTGCCTGTTGGTGCAGTGGTGACCATTGCAGCAACGGGATCGGAAATGAATGGAAATGCTATTATAACCAATGAAAAACTAAAGCGTAAATTACCTGCTAAGAGTCCACTGATGAAACCCCGATTTGCTGTCCTAGATCCAACCCTTACATACTCAGTTTCCAAATATCAGACTGCAGCTGGTGTGGCAGACATTATCAGCCATGTAATGGAGCAATATTTCTCTCCCACAGAAGGGAGCTTTTTACAGGATAGATTGTGTGAGGCAGTTATTAAAACCTGTATAAAATATGGCCCCATCGCTTTAAAGGATCCTGAAAACTATGAGGCCAGAGCCAATTTGATGTGGGCATCTACATTGGGCCTCAATGAATCCTTAGGCTATGGCAAGGTAGGAGATTGGGCAGTTCATTCTATAGAGCATGAGATTTCAGCGGAGTATGATATCACCCACGGAGTAGGGTTGGCTATTTTGATACCTAGCTGGATGAGATGGGTGCTGGATGCTAGTACGGTGGATAAGCTCTATGAATATGCGGTCAATGTTTGGCAGGTAGATAAAGCAGATAAATTTGAAGGTGCCTTACAGGGAATTGAAAAAACGGAAGTTTTCTTTCAGTCCTTAGGTTTACCAGAAAGGTTAAGTGAATTGGGAATAGGAGATGGACACTTTGAAAAAATGGCTGTGAATGCACTAAACTTTAGACAGGTAGGGAATTTTAAAAAGCTCTCAAAGGAAGATATTGTATCTATTCTTCAGGATGCTCACAACGGTTGTGCAAGTGTACCGATAAATATGAATAGAGACTGACTACAAAGGGACGTTGAGATGGTGATTTATTCATGTTATAATTGGTGAAAATGGACATTTCAACAAATTTGGAGGGTTACATGAGTAATTTACCTAAAATCGGAGATAAAAAATCATTGACTCAGAAAGCCTATGATGCTATAAAAGAAGCTATACTACTAAACCAATTAAAGCCAGGAGAGCTATTGAAAGAAGAAAAGTTAGCGGAATCCTTGGTGATTAGTAGAACACCCATAAGAAGTGCCCTAAAACAACTTTCCTATGAGCATTTAGTAACTATCAATTCATCTAGAAATATGATTGTTTCAACCATCACCCAAAAGGATATTGAAGAACTCTATGTGGTGAGAGAGGCCTTAGAATTGGCAACGGTTCGAGAGTTAAAGGGTAGAATTACAAATGAAAATATTCGGGTTTTAGAAGGGATTCTTTCAAGGCAGGAGCAAGCCCGGTTAGAAGAAGATTATGTAGAATACGTTAAACTAGAATTGGAATTTCATGTATCCTTGGCCAAGTACACGCGAAATAAATGGATCATAGAAATGAGCAGTACAGTTCATACAATCGTACAGCGATATTTGGTTTTATCAGGAAGCCTCAAAAAGCATTCATCCGCTGCATCTGAAGAACATAGGAGAATATTGGCTGCAATTGCAGAGGGGGATTTTGAAAAGGCTGAACAGCTGATGTTTGAACATATTGATAAAGTAAAGAATAGAATACTAACCTAGTCTGGATAGGCATAACCAAAGAGGTGTAATAGATTGTTTATTTAATGGATTTGTATACAAATACAATAGGGGTGATGACATGAGAAATTTTAAAAATGAAATGGAGAACCTTACAAAGGAACTGGTAAAAATCCCAAGCATTAATAATACCGCGGGAGAAGTGGATATTGCTAACAAAATCTATGGATATATCCAAGAATTTGAATATTTTAAAAAGAATAAACAATATCTGTGGCAACAAAAATTGAAAAATGACCCCTTGGGAAGGTTTAATGTAATAGCACTTATTAGAGGGGAAAAGAGCCCATCGAATAAAACTATTATTTTGCATGGACATACAGATACTGTAGGCGTAGAGGATTTTGGCGAATTGGCTGCCTATGCTTTTGATCCAGATGCCTTGGAAGAAAAGTTAAAGGAGAGGAGACTGGATAAAGAGGTAGAGGAAGACTTAATGAGTGGAGACTGGATGTTTGGTAGGGGAACGAATGATATGAAAGCAGGCTTGGCAGCCCACCTCATATTATTTAAGGAAATCTCTAAGCATGTGGATAAACTGAGCGGAAATATTATCTTTATGTGCAATCCTGTGGAAGAAAATCAACATACGGGGATTATTGAAGCCATCGATTTACTGGAGGAATTAAAGATTGAGGAAAAGCTAGAATATATGGTGGCCATCAATAATGACTATACCACTGCCATGAGCCCTAATGATACCAATAGATATATTTACTTAGGTGCAGTTGGCAAGCTGCTGCCCTGTTACTACATAGTGGGAAAAGAGACCCATGTGGGGCAATGCTTTGAAGGTTTGGATCCAAATTTAATTGCAGCGGAATTGGTGCGGCTGATTAATTTAAATAGTGAACTTTGTGATGAATATGGAGGAGAATATACATTACCGCCTGCTGCATTAAAGCTAACTGATTTAAAGAAAGATTATAATGTTCAGACTCCACTGGAATCCTATGTGTACTTTAACTATTTTTTGCATGATATATCCGTGGAGGAAGTGACAGAGATTCTATTAAAGAAGGGTGAAATAGCCTTTGCAAATGTGAAGCAATATCTGGAAAAACAGTACCTCAGCTATTGCACCAAAACCAGTCAACCCTATGTACCTTTAAAGTGGAAACAACGGGTAACCAAATATGAAGATCTCTATAGTAAAGTGAAGGGAAAGTTAGGAGAGGAACTAGATTTGATTTTGAATGAAATGACAGAAAAGATGAAAGCAGAACATAGGGACCCTAGGGCTATCGGTTTAGAGCTTGTAAAAAAAGTTAAAGCCCTCAGCGGAGATGGGGATCCAGAAGTCATTTTATTTTATTCTCCTCCCTACTGTCCCCATAATACATTAAAAGAAGATAATAAAGAACTTATTAAAATAATTCAAAAAACCGCTGACATTGTGGGGAAAGAATATGGTGAAACTATAAAGTTAATGCAATTTTTCCCCAGCCTATCCGATAGCAGTTATCTAAAAATTGATGATGAGGAAAGCTCCATTCATCGATTGATTAATAATTTCCCAAGTTATCAACAGATTTATAATGTACCCGTTAAACGAATTAAAGAAATGAATATACCAGCAGTCAATTTTGGCACCTATGGAAAGGATGCCCATAAATCAACAGAAAGAGTCTATAAACCCTATACTTTTGAAGTGCTTCCAAGGCTAATCCTTACTACGATAGAGACTATTTTAGAATTTGATGTGGGGGTAAATAAGAATGAAAAATTTATATGAACGATCCATGAAGGTAATGCCTCAGGCGGCAGGACGTGCTACAAAGCTAGAGATAGAAAAAGGAAAAGGTGCTTATCTATACGATTTTGAGGGCAATCAATATCTGGATTTTGCCAGTGGGGTTGCAGTCTGTAATGTAGGTCACAATCACGAGAGGGTTATAGAGGCAGCGAAAGCTCAAATAGACAAATTGATCCATGGAGGCCATAATGTAGTATACTATGAGCCCTATGTAGAGTTAGCTGAAAAATTGGTGGACTTAACAGGTAAGGATACCATGGTCTACTTTTCAAACAGTGGTGCAGAAGCCAATGATGGAGCCATAAAGCTGGCAAAATATGCAACGGAAAGACCTGCTATATTGGCTTTCAAGGGTTCTTTTCATGGCAGAACCATAGGGGCTATGTCCATTACCTCTTCCAATGCAAAATATAGAAAGCATTATGAAGCAGTTTTGCCAAGCGTTTATTTTGCTGAGTACCCCAATTGCTTTGATTGTCCTTTTAAGCAAAGGAAGGAAAGCTGTCATATGGAGTGCAGCAAACAATTTAAGGATATTTTTGATAAATTAATCGATCCCCATTCCATTGCAGGAATAATTATAGAGCCCATACAGGGAGAAGGAGGGTATGTGACGCCTCCGAAAGCTTTTCTAAAGGACTTAAGAAAGATTTGTGATGACCATGGTATCTGTCTTATTTTTGATGAGGTTCAAACTGGCTTTGGAAGAACAGGCAAAATGTTTGCTTATGAGCACTTCGAGGTAAAACCGGATATTTTTACCTGTGCCAAGGCGATGGCATCGGGATTTCCTCTCAGCGCAGTCATTGCAAAAAAAGAAATCATGGAAAAATGGTCAGCGGGAGCTCATGGTGGAACCTTTGGAGGAAATCCAGTAGCCTGTGCAGCAGCGTTGGCGACTATAAGCATTCTTGAAGAAGGAGCTGTAGCAAACAGCGAAGCAATGGGGCAATACTTTAGAGAAAAGCTGGAAGCATTAAAAAATAAATATGATGTAATTTCTGATATACGAGGTATTGGATTGATGATAGGAATGGAGTTTAGGAAATCTGATGGAAGTCCAAATCCAGATAGGGTAAAGCATATTATCAATCATGCCATTGAACACCGACTGATTCTATTGGATTGTGGGACATACAAAAATATATTGAGGTTTATAGCCCCAACTACGGTAACAACAGCAGAAATTGATATGTGTATAAAAATACTGGAAGAAGCTTTATCCAAGGAGGAGAATCAGTCATCTTTTTGAAAATCTAGCAGATAGGCATGGAAGTAAATCATATAAAAAAACCTATGTATTCGATTTAAAATACATAGGTTTTTTTATATACATGCTTCGGAGGAGAGATTTTTGGTGAAAATTAACCTTTTACCTAATAGGCGTTTCATGATAACATAAAGTTAGATGATCTAAAGCAATTCATAAGAACAAAGAAATCGAGGGGTACTATGGATCTCATCATCAGCATTATATTGGCTTTCTCTGCATTGGTTTTTGGCATATTTAAAGGAATCTTTATCGGATATATATTGATTCTATGTCTCCTCATTTTTTCATGTACAGCATGGCGAAGAGGTTTTACTTGGAAAAAAATCAGCAACATGGTTTTTAGGAGCGGCAGAAAGGCAGTTATTGTGCTGAGGATCTTTATATTGATTGGTATGATTACTGCCAGCTGGATGGTATCGGGTACTGTACCTGGAATTGTTTATTATGGCATTAAACTGATGAATCCAAATTATTTTATTTTGTATGCTTTTCTAATTAGTGCAGGGGTATCCTTTTTACTGGGTACTTCCTTTGGTACGATTAGCACAGTAGGGGTAGCCCTTATGGTAATGGCTAAAAGCGGGGGGATTTCCATTAACATGGTCGCAGGTGCACTGATGGCTGGAGCCTATTTTGGAGATCGTTGTTCTCCTATGTCTTCAAGTGCCAATTTGATTGCCAATCTTACGGATACCAATCTGTATGTGAACATTCGAAATATGTTTAAAAGTGGAGCCATACCCTTCATTCTTTCAACTTTATTTTATTGGGTGATTTCTATTAAAAAGCCTTTAGATTTTTTGGGGAATAGTATGACTGAAGAAATTGGAAATAGCTTTATAGTGAATTGGATGGTATTGTGGCCTGCTATTATTATTCTTATTTTAAGTGCTTTTCGTGTGGATGTGAAGATATCCATGTTATTCAGTATTTTGACCGCATCGGTGGCGGCTATAGGTATTCAAGGATATTCGTGGGTAGATATTCTGCGGTATTTATTTTTCGGTTTTACCCTCCCTATGGAAGATTCACTTCAAGGGGTTCTTCGGGGTGGTGGTATTCTTTCTATGTGGAAACCAGCTCTAGTGGTTTTTGTCTCTTGTGGGTTGGCGGGAGTTCTTGAAGACAGTGGGATGTTAGGGAGTGCAGAAAAGCTTTTCTCAAGGGGAAGCAGCCGGTGGAAGCTTTTTGGCTATACTACGTTGACCAGTATAGGAACAGGAGCCCTTGGATGCAGTCAAACCATGGCTGTAGTATTAACCCACCAATTAATGAGAAAGTCCTATCAACAAAGAAAGATGGAGAAGTATCAGCTGGCCTTAGATATTGAAAATACAGGAATTGTTATATCTGCTCTGATTCCTTGGAATATTGCGGCTATGGTACCGACCACAACCTTGGGTGTTAGCAGCACAGGATTTATTCCCTATTCCATCTACTTGTATCTGGTGCCTCTTTGGACGCTGCTTTGTTATAAAATCGAAGAAATAAAGGGAAAAAAGGGTTATTTAACAGCAGAAGAAGGGGTAGTAAACAATGGATGAATTTATGACAGGAAGAAGTATTCGTTCAAGGCAGAATCGAAAAAAAGAAAAAGGATACTTTAAATGGTTATCTCTAGGAATAGGGCTTTTAGGCATACCGATGGTTTCTCCTTTGTATGGTTTCATCTATCTTGCTCCCATCTATTTATTTGGTCTTTTGTTGGGAATAATGGAGTGGGAAAATAAGAAGACTGCAATAGCTGCTGTAGGAACTTGCTTAAATACCATATCTTTGCTTTGGAGTGTCATTGCTTGGGGGATACTCATTTCTATATGGATAGAGCAGTATATTTAGTGTCTATAAAAAGCAGGGTTTGTGATGGAATTGCTCATATGGACAATAGGAAGTTCATATATTTTTGACAGAGGGTTCTAATTATGGGGTTTGAAGAGAAGAAAACCCTTAGAAAGGAATACAATATGGAAAAAAAGAAGATGCTTGTGCCTTGGATGATAGGTATTTTTTTGTTTGGATTCATAGTTTGGGGAGGTATGCATGTTTTCTTTACAAACATGGAAGGAAATGAAGAAAAGGTTGTTCAAGCCGATGGGCAAAATGTAGAAAATGAAGATAAGTTTTTAAAAGAAGCAGAAGAGTTGGAAAGGCTCAAAGAGGATAAAAGTACAAAGGCTCAAGAATCCTTGATTGCATTAGGAAAAAGAAAAGATGCTGTTGGATATGAAGCCAATGTAATCCTAGCTGAAAGGGCTATAGATAAAGGTCTAAATCCGGTGCCCTACTATCGAGAGGCTTTGTCCCTATATGGAAAAAAAGAGACACGCTATAAGCTTGCTGCAGTGCTTCTGTCCCAAGGACAGCTGCAGGAAGCATTGGGAGAATACAAATTGCTGCTCCCCGATGAAGAAGCCTATAGACAAATTACTCAAATAGGCGTAAAACCAGCAGAGATTGGAGAAGTGCTTCTGGAGAGAAAACAGTGGAAACGGGTAATCGACTTTCTAAAACCCTATCTAGCAGAAACAAAGGATGAAAATAAGAAAGCAACCCTTCAAAAACAATACGGGAGAGCCTTGGGAGAATCAGGGCAGTATAAAGAAGCAGTTGAGGCCTTAGAACCTTTGATTGGAATGGAAGTATGGGATTCGGAAATACAATGGTGGTATGGTCGCTCCCTAGAAGGCAGCGGGCAAACTACAAAAGCAAAAAATGTCTACGAAGGACTAGGTGCTCAAGGGGCCTATCGATTAGGGTTGATATTAGAGAAAGAAGGCGATAAGAGAACGGCAGCCATGGCCTTTGGAAGAAGTACAGAGGGTATTTCACGTTGGAAGGCTGCGCGACTCTGGGAAGAGCTGGGAGAACAGGAAAAAGCTTTAGAATTGTATTTAGGACTTGCAAGAGGAAATGACATTCATAAAGATGATGCAGCCTATCGTGCCTATATGTTGACAAAGGGAAGAAAAAAAGAAGAGGCTGCAGAGATGTTAGATATACTGCGAAAGCACCCTGCGTGGGCGGCACGATTAAAGGAGGAGCCTCTTTGGGACACCGTACCTGTCGTATCCTATGAGCGCCCAGATTTCATCTATCGAGTGGAAGCCTATAGAAAAAGCGGCAGGACAGAACTGGCAGATATTGAGTTGGCCATAGGAGGAAATTTAGCGAATGCATCTGAAAAGTTGGCTTTGGGTGATTGGTATCTTGAACAGGAGAACTATTATCAGGCGGTGCTTTGGGGAATTAGGACTTTAAGGGAGACTCCAAGTCGCAGGGCTTACGAATTGACCTATCTTCGCCCCTATGAAGAAGAAGTACGAAAGGCTGCTGAGGAGTTTGACTTGGACCCAGAGCTAATTTGGGCAGTAATGCGGGAAGAAAGCCACTACCGACCAGAGGTTTTTTCTCCAGTTGGAGCAGTGGGTTTGATGCAGGTGATGCCTGCTACAGGTAAAGATATTGCCCATCGATTGAAGGTTTCCTTTGAAGAGAGTGATCTATTGAAACCAGAGGTTAACATTCGTTTTGGAGCCTATTATCTCCGTAGGATGCTCAATTCCTTTTCACAGGATGTAGATAAGACTCTGGCAGCTTACAATGGAGGACCAGGAAATGTACAACGATGGAGTGCAAGTGAACTGGGAAAAACAAAGGAAGGCTTTCCAACGGCCATTACCTTCCAAGAGACCAGAGAGTATATTACCAAGGTGAAAAATACCTACTATGTTTATCAATGGCTCTATACTGACAATTAATCAAGGATTGGTGGAAAGTCGTATTTCCACCAATCCTTGGTTTGTTTTGCTTATATTTGAAAGCGATAACCCACACCCCAGATAGTTTCGATATATTGAGGATTTGAGGGGTCCATTTCAATTTTTTCTCGAATTTTCCGAATATGTACAGTGACAGTAGATACATCCCCTATAGAATCAATGCCCCAGATCCGATCGAATATTTCTTCTTTAGTAAAGACACGATTCAATTGAGAAGCCAAGAGTGCGAGAATATCGAATTCCTTGGCTGTTAGGAGAATTTCTCGATCATGGAGATGAACCCTGCGAGAATCTGGATCAATCTGTAAACCACGGATTTTGATTTCGTTACTTTTTTCTGGACCCGTACCCAGCAGCCGTTGATAGCGAGAAAGGTGGGCCTTTACTCGGGCTACCAACTCTCCAGGACTGAAGGGCTTTGTAACGTAGTCATCGGCACCCAAACCCAATCCACGGATTTTATCGATATCTTCCTTTCGAGCAGAGACCATTAGTATGGGGATATTTTTTTCCTTCCGAATCTGCCTGCAGATTTCAAAGCCATCTAGATTGGGCAGCATCAGATCTAGTATAATCAAATCAAAGGGTTCTGCTAGGGCACGATTCAGCCCTAATAGACCATCCTGTTCAATGACTGTCTCAAAACCATTGATTTCAAAATAATCCCTTTCCAACTCTGCAAGACTGCGTTCATCTTCTATAATAAGAATTTTAGCCACGACTTTTCCCTCCTTCTATGGGATAATATTTTTTTAGAGTGAATAAAATATGGGTGCCTTTATTAGGTTCACTTTCTGCCCAAATATGGCCTTGATGCTCCTCAATGATTCGTTTAGCTATGGAAAGACCTAGGCCACTTCCTCCTGCTGCTGTATTACGGGAAGTATCGGCTCGATAAAAACGTTCAAAAACATAGGGCAAAGCTTGTTCTGGGATTCCTTGGCCATTATCACGGATATTGATTCTTACAAAGTCTTCTTCCTCATGTAAAAATACATCTATTCTTCCCAAATCTCTATTCATATATTTGATGGCATTGTCAAAAATATTATTTATTACTCTTTTCAATTTTTCCCGGTCGGCAATCACATGGATATTGTGGGAAAGGCCATGAAGGGAGAGCAAAATACCCTGCTCTTTAAGGTCAAACTGAAAATCCTCTAGGATATGCTGGAAATAGGAATTGATCTCTACAGATTCAAAATTAAAGGGTATCTTTTTAACGTCTAGTTTGGAATATAGAAACAACTCATCAATTAATTTATCGAGATCAGAAGCCTTTCTGTAAATGGTTTGCATATAGCGCTCCATTTTTTCCTCTGTATCAGCAACACCGTCTAATATACCTTCCACGTGGCCTTTAATGCCCGATATAGGAGTCTTTAAGTCATGGGAGATATTTGAAAGAAGCTCCTTTCGATTATTTTCATACTGAAGTTGTTTTTCAATAGAGTTTTTTAACTGTTGACGCATTTCTTCAAAGGCTGCAGTGAGATCTCCAATTTCATCCTTTGATTGTGGTTCTAAATGAAAGTCTAGGTTTCCTGCTTTGATCTGCTCGGTGGCGTGGTGAAGAATCCTTAAAGGCTTAAGGATACTCTTAGAAACGGCATAAGTTAAGAGACTGAGGGTAAGTATAAAAATTACGAAGATACTTAATATCATCATACTGGTGAAACGGCGAATATATTTACGCATGATGCTAATATCTGTTGCTAAAAACAAGGTTCCCTGGTCCATATTCTCAAAATAAAAATCCTGCTGACGAAGGAAAAAAAGCTGTTTGCCAATGATGCGAGGGTCATGACTCTCAATATCAAAGGTTCCAAAGGTAGGAAGATCCTCAAGAAAATCTTTGTTTTCAAAGATAGGGGACACATATAAGAGGTTGTCATTTTTCCGCATTACAATACCCATGTTTAGGACCGTTAATTCCTCATCTAAATGACGAAGATAGGATAGATTCTGAAATTGATCAGGGTTCTGGGCAATGGACTTATGAATATCTTGAAAAACATTCATTTTTTCCTTCATAAAATCTTCCTGATATCTTCCTGGAAGCATAAAGGCAGCATCTTCCATGACCAAACTGCCGATTGCAATGGAAGCTAGGTATATTAGAACAATAGGGATAATTAGCATTCCTATATAAGATAGCTTAAGTCTCGTTCGTATGGACATTCTCTTTTCTCCCTCATGATAGCGTGTTGTTATAGAGATAATTATACTACAGCCCATAGATAGGCTCAATGGAATGTCTAGCATTTTTATGAACATAGAAAAATATAATGAAAAAATTCTATATTGGCAGGAAAAGAGAAAAAAAGTATTGAAGAGTTCTATATAAAGTTTTTGAGGAGGATATAATAATGATAGAAATAAATCGTATTGTTGTAGCGGGCTTAGGTGCCATTGGATCTGCCTATGGCAGCAAGCTCCATGACTTAAAACCAGAGGCAGTCAAATTCATCGTGAATGAAGAGCGAAAGGAACGCTATCAACAGTTAGGTCTTAGGGTAAATGGAAAAAACTATGATTTTAATTACATATTGCCTGAGGAAACCGGTGATCCAGCAGATTTGGTCTTGGTATCTGTGAAATTTCATGATTTGTCCCAGGTAATCGAAGATATTCGAAATCATGTAGGCACTGATACTATTATTTTGTCTTTGCTCAATGGCATTACCAGTGAAGAAATACTTGGTGAGGCCTTTGGTATGGAAAAAATGCTCTATGCCAACTGTGTAGGAATTGATGCTGTACGGGAAGGAAGGGAAATCCGTTATAGTCATATTGGGAAAATATGTTTTGGAGAGAAGGAAAATAGTAGTTTAACATCAAGGGTACAGGCTGTAAAGGCATTGTTTGAACAGGCAGGGATTCCTTATGAAGTCCCAGAGGATATGATGCGGGCCCTATGGTGGAAATACATGCTCAATGTAGGTGTAAATCAAGTTTCTGCTATTTTAAGAGCACCTTATGGTGTGTTTCAAAAAATATCTGGAGCTCAAGAGTTAATGAAAATGGCTATGGAGGAAGTGTTTTTACTGTCTCAAAAAGAGGGTGTTCGCCTTTATCGAGAGGACATGGAGGAGTTTTTTAAAATTCTCAATACCCTTTCTCCAGAGGGAAAGACCTCTATGCTTCAGGATATTGAGGCTGGAAGAAAAACCGAGGTAGAAATGTTGGCAGGAGCTGTCTGTGACTTAGGGCGGAAACATGGGATAGTCACACCTATAAATGATATGCTTTTTAGAATGATCCGCATATTGGAAATCATGAATGAAGAAAAACACACTGGGAAATAAAGAATTCATTACAATAGAAAAGCATGTACTTCAAATTCGTTGAAATACATGCTTTTCATCCCATGGTACTCCATCAGGGGTTTGAACCCTGGACCCCCTGATTAAGAGTCAGGTGCTCTAGCCAGCTGAGCTAATGGAGTATGTAAAATTTTTCTACAAGAAGTATTGTATCACGATGAGTAGTTTGTGTAAATAAATAGAGAAATATTCAATTAATGGAAAAAGATCATAGAAAAAAGCTATCTTAACAAATATAGTCTTATAAAGAAAACAAATAAATGGAACAAAGATAATATGAGGTCGATTTCCTGGGAAATATTCATAATTTTGTCATAGGGGAAAGATTATAATAGTTGGATGAACTTTGAAAAAGCATGTATAGAAGCTTAGGAAAAAACTAACAATAAAGATAGGAGGTGTTAATTACTATGATGCAGCTTACGCAGAAAGAAATTCTTCTTCTACAGGATCAAAAAAAGCATGAGGAAATGTGCATTCAAAAATACGCAGATTATGCTGGGAAAGCTCAAGATCCTCAATTAAGACAGATTTTTAAAGATCACGGAAATCAAGAGCAACAACATCTAAATACCCTCAATGATATTTTAAGCGGCAAGATGCCCAATATGCAGCAGAACCAGCAAGGTCAACAGAATCAATCCAGTGGACAGCAAGGACAAAATACTATGGGGACACAGAACACAAATCAAGGGAACGGATACAATCAGCAAGATGCTTTTCTTTGTAATGATTTGTTAATGACAGAAAAATATGTTTCTAGTACTTACGATATAACTATCTTTGAGTTTAGGGATCCCAATATCAGGCAGGCTCTAAATCATATTCAGAAAGAGGAACAGCAGCACGGGGAAGAAATCTTTTTATATATGAATAGCAAAGGAATGTATCAGCCCCAATAGATAATGGTGTCGAAAGGCAGACTTGAAAAGAATTCTAGATAGTCTGCTTTTGTTTATTTTAAAACCTATATGCTTAAGGCCTTCAAATAAAGTTTTTGTCTAAATAATGCTTACAAATATGGATGGGAGTCTTGCGCATCCAGTATACATTGTGTATTATTATAATAAGTTTTATACAAAAATAGACTTTCGGTGAATACCACCTATGATATTTCAACCTGGGGAGGAGTTAAGAAATGAAAAATTCAGGTGAAGCATTGAACACCAACAAAGAAGCACAAGAGGAAGGGGCTGCTGAGGCTGGGAGAGTCTCCAGTAATTTTATTCAAAACATTATTAATCATGATCTAGAAGAACATGTATATGATAGGGTACATACCCGCTTTCCACCAGAACCCAATGGCTATCTTCATATTGGACATGCGAAATCAATTTGTCTTAATTTTGGTATTGCTGCTGAAAATGGAGGATTATGCAACCTGCGTTTTGATGATACCAATCCAAGCAAGGAAGAGGTGGAGTTTGTAGAATCTATTCAAGAAGATGTTCGTTGGCTGGGAATGGATTGGGAAAATAGACTCTTTTATGCTTCTGATTATTTTGAACAGTTGTACGCCTTTGGAGTGCAATTGATCAAAAAAGGAAAAGCCTATGTATGTGACCTTAGTGCACAAGAAATGAGAGAATATAGAGGCACCTTGACAGAGCCAGGAAAGGAAAGTCCTTATCGAAATCGTGCAGTAGAAGAAAATTTGGATTTATTCCAGAGAATGCGCCAGGGTGAATTCCCCGATGGCTTTAGGGTATTACGAGCTAAAATTGATATGACATCTCCGAATATCAACATGCGGGATCCAGTCCTTTATCGGATTATGCATGCCCATCATCATCGTACAGGGGATGCATGGTGTATCTATCCGATGTATGACTATGCCCATCCTCTATCCGATGCCATAGAGAACATTACCCATTCTATTTGTACCCTGGAGTTTGAAGATCATAGGCCCCTGTATGACTGGCTTTTAGATACATTGGAAATAAAGCCTAGACCGAAACAAATTGAGTTTGCCCGGTTAAACCTAACCAATACCATTATGAGTAAAAGATATCTTAGAGAATTGGTAGAACAGGGATATGTAGATGGGTGGGATGACCCAAGGATGCCTACTATCTCAGGCTTGAGAAGAAGAGGCTTTACACCAGAAGCAATGCGGGATTTTTGCGATCGAATTGGGGTAGCAAAGAGCAATAGTACTGTTGAGGCAGCTTTGCTGGAACACTGTATTCGTGAAGATTTAAATGCAAAGGCACCAAGAGTTATGGCAGTATTACGTCCTATCAAAGTGATTCTAACCAATTACCCGGAGGGACAGGTAGAAACGCTGGAGGCAGAGAACAATCCTGAAAATCCAGAGATGGGTTCTAGGAAGGTTCCTTTTTCAAGGGAGATTTATATTGAGCAGGAAGACTTTATGGAAAACCCTCCAAAAAAATACTTCCGATTGTCTCCTGGGCAAGAAGTACGCTTAAAGCATGCTTATATCATTAAGTGTGAGGAAGTTATCAAGGATCCAAGTACTGGAGAGATTTTAGAAATCCGCTGCACCTATGATCCAGAAACTAAGAGCGGTGGTGCCAATAGCGGCAAAAAAGTGAAGGGAACCTTGCATTGGGTATCTGCTAATCATGGCATTGCTGCAGAAGTGCGCTTATATGACTATCTTATTTTAGAGAATGAACAGGAAGAAGCGGAAGAGGCAGGGGATTGGAAGGAACGGCTGAATCCAAATTCTTTAGAGAAGCTGACAAATTGTTATGTAGAACCTAGTGCTGCAGAGACCCAGCCAGGCAGCAGATTTCAGTTTCTGCGACAAGGATATTTTTGTGTGGATTCAAAGGATTCTTCAAAAGAGAAACCTGTGTTTAATCGTATTGTAGGATTAAAGGATTCCTGGGCAAAAATTAAAAAAGCATAAAAATATAAAAAGAGGTGGAGTCCAGTAAAGGATAGCCACCTCTTTTGCTTCAGAAGGGTAGAGCATTTAAGTCAATCGAAGGATTATGAAAACCATATGTTTTTCTACTTGGAGTGGGAGGGGGGCAATAAAATCCGAATGGTCGTACCTCCTTGAAGTTTACTATCTACCACTATCCTTCCATTGTGCTTATCAATAATCAATTTAGCGATGGATAACCCAAGGCCATGACCACCGCTTTCCTTGGTACGGGATTTGTCAGCTCGGTAAAATCGGTGGAAAATATAGGGTATATCTTCTTGAGGAATACCGATACCTGTGTCTTTGATTTCAATGACAATCTGATTTTTCCGTATAAAGGACGACAGCTTAATCTCCCCCATTTCAGGAGTATATTTTACACTATTGTCTGTGAAAACTCGAAGAGCTTGTTTCAAAAGCTTTCGATCGGCCCAGAGGAATATTTCTTTGTCAAAGGAAGCAGAGATTTGATGTTTGTTGTCAATTAATTTGGTTTCTTTAACAACTTCTTCTATCAGATCATTTAGAAAGAATTCTTCTTTTTCTAATTTAAGCAGATTTTTATCATTGCGTGCTAAAAAGAGAAGCTTTTCCGTCAGCTCCTTCATATTCTCCGATTCGCCTTTAATCGCATGGATAGACTCTGCCAAAACTTCCATATCATTTTTTCCCCAGCGGTCAATGAGGCTCGCATAGCCCTGGATAACAGAAATAGGAGTTCGCAGTTCATGGGAGGCATCGGATACGAATTGATTTTGCTGTTCATAGGAGCTTTGAATGCGATCTATCATCCCATTGAAAGTCTCTGCCAATTCCTTTAATTCATCATAGGCGCCCCCCACATCAAGACGGGTATCCAAATCTTGAATGGTGATAGCTTTTACCTTATCTGTCATTCGAGCAATGGGACTGAGCATGCGTCTGCTGATACGGGAACCGATGAGCAGGGTAATGAAAATTCCCATACCATTGGTGACCAAAAATATAATTTTCAAAATAGCCAAATATCCCTGCTCTTTTTGAAAATCCTTCCATATCTGAAGATGAAGGATTTCTGTTTCTTTTTGAAGCTCTCGATGCAATAGGATGATTTGTCTTGCTCCTTGGTCATATAAGGAAGGCGTAGGGCGGCTTACTTGTAGGGGCGGTCTGTCTTCATCCGAAGAATTGCTATAAAGAAGTTGCCTTTGATCGTTAAAAATAGCAACTCCCATATGATTTCGCTGAGCCAGTTCTTCTATTTGGGACGCAGGTAATTCTTCACGATCATAGAGATAGCTTTCCACAATGGCAGCTGTCATGTCCACCGTATCTCCTACTTGGCTTCGAAGAAAATATCGAAAGCCCAATAAAATAACCGTTGAGGATGAGAATAATAGCAGAGCAAATATAAGGCTGTAGACTACCGTGATCTTAAAAGTAATAGAAAATCGGAAAAGCTTTTTAAAATTTCCTAGGGATGAAGCAAAAACTTGTCCCAACAAACGAAGAAGGGGGAGAAAAATAAAAGGCAGAATTTTAAGTATAAATCTTAAAAGAAGCCATAGATAATGGAATAATTGTCTAAAAGGTTTATTTTTCTTATCTTTACTCATTTTTTAACAGATATCCCACCCCTCGCACGGTATGAATGAGTTTAATATTATATTTTTCGTCTATCTTACTCCGTAAATAACGAATATAAACATCAACCACATTGGTATCTCCCAGATACTCATATCCCCATACCGCTTCTAAAATCTTCTCACGGGTCAATACAATATTTTGGTTTTCTAAAAGGTATTGGAGCAAATCAAATTCTCTTTTTGTTAAATCAATCCCTTTATCTTTATAGCTGACCAGATGCTTATCTAAATCCAGCTGTAAATCATTGCAGATAAGATTTTTAGAAGAAGCGGTACGTTGTATACTTCTTTTTAGAGCGCCACGAATTCTAGCTAAAAGTTCTTCGATAGCAAAGGGCTTTGTGATGTAGTCGTCTGCACCTAAATCGAGGCCCATGACCTTGTCAATTACTTCATCCTTAGCGGTCAACATGATAATAGGAACCTGGGAGGACTGGCGGATCCGGCGGCATACCTCCATACCGTTTAGACCTGGAAGCATGACATCTAGGAGAACCAGATCGATGTGCTCCTGCAGCGCTTTCTCTAAGCCGCTTCTCCCATCATGGGCTTGTTCTACAGAGTACCCTTCATAGGTAAGCTCCAGCTCTAGAAAACGAGCGATTTTTATTTCGTCTTCAATTAATAGAATATGATGGGATGCCATAAGCCTTTTCCTCCTCGGATGAAGTATTTCTTTATTATTATATCTTATTTTTATATAGGAACAAGATAAATCCTTCCATGGACTATAGAAAATTAGAACTTTTTCTATTTATTATAAAAAAGAAATAACCTACAAAATAGCGTAGGTTATTCTTGATCTCCTGCAGATTTTTTTTCACCATTAAAGTTCTCCGTCATATTGTGGAGGGTATCGGACATTTTATCAAAAATTTTATTTACGCCCATGTCTTCCCCATCTTTTTTTTCTATCTTAATCCGATGATTGGTTAAAAGTGCAACAGGAATACCTACAACCACCACAGGTGTAGCTACGATGGTAATGAGAGCAGCGAGGGTTAAGGGCATATTTAGGACAGTGTCTTCTTTCCCCTTAATGATTACTTTTGTTTCATTGCCCTTTTTAATCACCTGTTTCACTTTACTGCAAAATTTACTATGATGATGGTGGTGTTGATGCTGCTGTTTTGTTTTTACATGGCCGCCCTTTTCTAAATAGATTAGAGCTTCAACAATATTGTTGTCGCATTGTTCCAAGGCCTCCTTGGCCTCCTGATAACTGACATTTGCCCTCTTTCTAAGCAAATCAATCTGTTCTAAAGAAATACTCATAAAAAATCCCTCCAATAGTAAATTTTTCATTCAATTTTTTGTTCTTGTTTATAATCTTATTATAAGGGTTAGCTATTAGAAGCATCTTAGAAAAAGATTAGAATTTGATTAGAAAATGAAAAAGTTTACTAAAAATAGGAAAGAGATAGTATTTTTTATTCCCAAGAAAACTCATCCTTATTGGCACCAGCTCCCCAGAAATTGACTGGATAATGATGAATAAAAGCATGGGATGGATTGTTTGGAGAAGATGGCGCTGCAATAGCTGGGGATTTCTTCTCCTTAAGAATGATTTCTTTTATATAAGGCTCTTTACGTTCATTGGTTTGGATTACATAGTTGGATTTTGCTTGTTGCATGGACATATGGATTCCCTCCTAATATTTTATGAAATGATAAAGCATAATTTTAAAATATAAAAAACTCGTCCTTGAGTATTGTCATAATTTCAAGGACGAGCTGTTCACCCGTGGTACCACCTTAATTGCAAACTGTTCTAAAACTGTGAAGAATAGAAAAGTCTGCCGCTTTATGGACTCTCTAATGAATCCCAGCCTTTATCGAGGCCAGTCGGTATCCGCTACTCAGTGATTTTTCGCAGACACTACTCAGGAGTGAGTTACATTAAAGACCAGTGTTGGTTTTCAGCGACCACCAACTCTCTGAGACTGGGAAACAAAAATGCTTTTCTCCTTCATCGTATTAGAATTATTTTGATTAATTATAGGTATTGTATCAAGATTTAAAGACTATGTCAATAGAAAATATAAAATATTATAAATTTTCAGATAAATAATTTTATCATATTGAAAAGTATAAAAATTAAGCATATGGGTGAAATATAAATTGCAGCATAGAGGCTGTACACTGTATGGGCAACTGTTTAAATAAATGAAATTAGGGATATGAATGTAGTAAAAAATAAAGAAATAATATTGGAATAGGAGGATGAAGATTTTGAAAATAGGGCTGATCGGCTTAGGGAAGATGGGCTATAATCTGGCACTGAACCTTAGGGACAGGGGACATGAGGTGATTGCATACAATCGAAGTGCAGAGAAGATACAGACAATAGAAAAAGAACAAATTCAGGGAGCCTACAGCATCGATGCTTTAACAGAAACATTGGAGAAAAGAAGGGCTATTTGGCTGATGGTACCTTCAGGACCAACCGTTGATGACCTCATAGATAGCTTAGTTCCCCGCTTAGAAAAGGGAGATATTCTCATCGATGGAGGCAATTCCAATTATCGAGATACCCTACGCAGATATGAGCGATTGTTAAAGGCAGGGATTGATTATGTTGATGTAGGCACTAGTGGTGGCATTGAAGGAGCTAGAAATGGAGCCTGTATGATGATAGGTGCTTCAGAAGAAAATTTTGCTTATCTAGAACCTATTTTTCGTGACGTTTGTGTAGAAAAAGGGTATGCCCATGTGGGGAAAAACGGCACAGGTCATTATGTTAAAATGATTCACAATGGAATAGAGTATGGCATGATGCAGGCTATTGGAGAAGGCTTTGAGATTCTAGAAAAGAGCGATTTTCAATTGGATTATGGCCAGATTGCCCAGGTGTGGAACCATGGTTCTGTTATTCGAGGATGGCTCATGGAACTGACTGAGAAGGTTTTTTCAGAGGATCCCAACCTTGAGCAGCTTAAGGGAACTGTACATTCCTCTGGAGAAGGACTATGGACTGTGGAAGAGGCCCTTCGTCTAAAAGTACCTGCTCCTGTAATAACCGATTCTTTGTTTGTGCGCTATCGTTCAGAGCAGCAGGATACCTTCTCTGGTAAGCTGCTAGCGGGACTGCGTTATCAATTTGGCGGGCATAGCTTTGAGAAAAAATAAGGGAGGGGAATACTATTATTGAGAAGGATTTAAGGTGCCTTATGGTCATATTTGGCGGAACAGGTGACCTAACCCATAGGAAATTAATCCCTGCCTTATACCATTTAGCATATCAAGGATTGCTTCCAGAGAACTTTGCAGTAGCGGCAGTTGGAAGAAGAGAAAAGAGTGAGGAAGTTTATCGTCAGGAAGTACTGCAGTCTGTTGAGAAATACGCTCGGTTTGAAATGGATCAAAAGGTTTGGCGAGAGTTAGTAGAACGGATCTACTATATACCCTTTTCCTTTGAAGAGGATGAAGGATACAAGAGACTAAGGGATTTTTTAGAAAAGCTTGATCAAGGCTATCATACAGGAGGGAATCGATTCTATTATTTAGCTGTATCTCCGGAAAGTTTCCCAATCATTGTTGAAAGGCTGAAAAGCAATCAGCTTACTCAAGGTGAAGGCTGGCATAGACTGGTGATTGAGAAGCCCTTCGGACAAAATTTAGATTCAGCCCAGCGATTAAATGAAAAGATTCAGGAGGTATTTCTAGAAAGAGATACCTATCGTATTGACCATTATCTTGGAAAAGAAATGATTCAAAATATGATGGTGATCCGATTTGCCAACTCAATTTTCGAACCCTTATGGAATCATCAATATATTGATCACATTCAGATAACCGCTGCAGAACAGGAAGGAGTAGGGAGCCGAGGGGGTTATTATGAAAAGGCAGGTGCCCTGCGAGATATGGTACAAAATCACATTTTACAGCTATTAGCCATAACTGCCATGGAGCCTCCCTATAAAAATGATGCAGAGGCCATACGGGATGAAAAAGTAAAGATACTTCGTTCTATTCGGTTTAAAGAGACCATGAATATGCATGAGGATGTGACTTTAGGGCAATATAGAGGATATCTTCAAGAACAACGGGTAGATCCAAATTCTACGATAGAAACTTTTGCAGGTCTTAAGCTTTTTTTAGATAGTGAACGTTGGAAAGATGTTCCCTTCTATATTCGCACGGGAAAAATGTTAAAAGAAAAAATGACTCAGGTCGTAGTACAGTTTAAAAAACCACCTCTATTTTACAGCCATGAAGGGGAAGAAGTACAACCAAATCTATTGATTATTCGAATCCAGCCTGAGGAAGGGGCTGTATTTCAATTCAACGCTAAAAAGCCTGGAACCCTGCAGCAGGTAGTGCCTGTGGATATGAATTTTTGTCAAAATTGTCACATAGGGGCCAACTCACCAGAGGCCTATGAAAAGCTTTTATTGGATGTGATGGAAGGCGATGCCTCTCGTTTTACACGATGGGATGAAGTGGAGCAATCTTGGAAATTCATTGACAGCCTATCGGATTGCTGCACCAATAAAAAAGAGTTGTTGGAAACCTATTCCCCAGGAGGATGGGGGCCCATAAAATCAGAAGAACTATTGCTTCGGGATAAACGAAAATGGTGGAATCTATGAGAGGAGGAGCAGCGTGAAAATATATGATATTTCTATGAAGATTCATCAAAACATGGCTGTCTACAAGAATAAAGAAGAGAAGAGACCTAGATTGGAAATCCTGAGAGACTATCAGGAATCCGATGCCTATGAATCTAGGATTACTTTAGAGATGCATACGGGAACCCATTTAGATATGCCTCTTCATATGATAAAGGATGGAAAGACTATTGATATGTTAGAGTTGAAAAAAGTAGTAAGATACTGTAAAGTTCTTGATTTTTCTATGGTTTCAGAGAAAATTTCCCGCATAGATTTAGAACAGAAAGAGATAGAAAGAGGAGATTTTTTGCTCTTCAAAACCAAGAACTCCTTATCTGAAGAATTCGAACCTGACTTTGTATATCTTGATGCTTTAGGGGCAGCCTATCTTAAGGAAATGGGTGTAGAAGGTGTAGGAATCGATGCATTGGGGATCGAAAGAGCACAGCCAGGTCATGAAACCCATAAGATACTATTAGAAGCAGAAATAGTGATTGTAGAGGGATTGCGATTGAGAGCTATAGAAGAAGGGGAATATTTCCTATTTGCTGCTCCCCTTTTGATAGGGGAGGCAGAGGCTGCACCCATTCGTGCTTTGCTCTTAGAAGATCTATAAAACCAAAGAAAGAAGAGAAACCCTTTATAAGGATTATGAGGGCAGGTGGAAATATCTGAAGAACAACTGGAACAAGATAAAAAAAGAGATGCAATTAGATAAAATAGGTCTCATCATAATTCTTCTAATAATGGCCTCCCTATTGGCAAGCAAAACGAGATTAGCCCATTGGATTACACTAGAAAATTTTCAGCAGCACAGGGAGCTGTTAAAAAATTATGTCAATCAACATTATTTGATTTCTGCTATAGGATTTATTTTGCTCTATATTGTAGTAGCAGCAACAGCGATCCCTGGGGCCATTCTTTTAAGTATTGTGGGAGGTTTTTTATTCGGTGTTTTTTCTGCATCTATTTATGTCAATATTGGTGCTACAGCAGGTGCCATGATTACCTTTGTCACAGCCCGATATATAGGGAAGGATTGGATAGAAAAAAAATATGGAGAAAAAATACATAAACTCAATCGAGAGGTTGAAGAATACGGAAAAAACTACCTTCTAACCCTTCGATTTATCCCTATTTTGCCTTTTTCATTGATTAATGTTTTTGCAGGAATTACCCAGGTGTCTTTCAAAACTTTTTTTTGGACCACAGCATTGGGAAGTGTACCAAGTTCTATTATTTATACCTTTGCAGGAAAAAATCTAGGAGATATACAATCAACAAGAGATATATTTTCACCAAAAATTATAGGAATTTTTACAGCCTTGGCAGTATTTTCTCTCGTGCCGCTTATATTTAAGAAAAGAAAAAGAATAAAGACCGATGGTTAGAGATAAGCTTTGACATGGAAAGCTTCTGGGCAGTATAGGATTTTATAAAAGTTAGATACTATAAAGGAATAGAGATTTTTGTTCTTAAACCTATACATCAGGAGGGATTTTCATGAATCAAGCTATGACCGCACCAGAATTGAAGGCCCATATTGAAGGTTTTTTAAAAGAACATAGAGAGGCTTCTCTGGCCACTAGTCTCCATAATATACCAAGAAGCAGTCCTGTCCAGTATACCATAGGAGAAGATATGAATATCTATATCTTTTCGGCAGGAGGAGAGAAATTCCAAGCCATAGAAGAAAATCCGAATGTGTGCCTTCTAGTAAATACAGAGTTTATTAACCATAGAAAAATAAAGGGCGTACAGGTTTTTGGAAAAGCAGTTACCAGCATCCAGCATCCTGAGTTATTCGATGAAGGGAAGGCCTATGCACCGGATCCAATGGAAGTTGAGCATGAAAGAGGAGCATTAAAGGCTATTAAGATTACTCCCACAGAAATTGTTTATCTGGATGCAATTGAAGAAGGAGATCGAACAAAACAAATTCTTAAAAATGGTCAAGTGACCATAAAAGAAGAGGGGTTTGTCACATTTCATTAAGCATATGGGATGGGTAAACCCCTCCCATATTTCTATATAAAAACTGATTAATGAGAAGGAATATGGGGAAAAAAGATTAATAAACTATAATAAGCAAAGACAAAATCAAAAAGGAGATGAGGAAAAAACTGATATAAGGAGGAGAAAAGATGAAATACGGGATAAAAACAGAAAGGATAGAGGAAAAGCACAAGAAACCACGGAGCTTAACCATGGTAAAGCATATGATTGAACAGGGTATTTTGAATAAAACACAGGGAACTACAGTTAGAAGAGTCCCTTATGAAGTCATTTTATTGGACAAGAGGTACCTGCCAGCAGTTTTGGCTTTACAGGATTATGTGAGCAATTCACTAGAAGACGATCAAACCTTTGTGACAGATTCAAAGGAATTTATGGAGGAGGAAATACTGGCTCCTGGAAAGGGAAAAATGTTGGGAGTCTTATGTGAACAAGAGCTCATAGCTTATCGAAATATATCCTTTCCTTGTAAAGATAGTACCTTCAATCTAGGACTTGAGCTTGAAATAGATCCCCAGGAGTTGGATAAAGTAGCGGTCTTAGAGGCAACGGTAGTACATCCAAACTATAGAGGAAATGCTCTTCAGGCTAGGTTATTAAACCATACCCTTCGATTGATAGAAGAACTTGGATACTACCATGTTCTTTCCACTATTTCTCCCTATAATTACCCTAGTTTAAAATCTGTCATGTCTGGACAACTGGTAATTAGGGACTTGAAAAATCGAGATGGAGTGTACGGAGGGAGATTAAGATTTCTACTAGCAAGAGATTTGCGTAAACCGCTGAAAACAAGTTTCTCTAATGTGGTCATTGTGCTTAATGGAGAAATAGAAAGACAGATGGAGCTTTTAAAAGAGGGTTATATAGGATATGAACTACGCAAACAAGAGGGTTTCTTTGAGATAGTATATGGAAAACCCCATTCATAAAAATGAAAAAAGAAGGATAACGGCCCCTAAGCCCTTATCCTGTTTTGTTTTATATTATATAAACAATTGCATATCTGCTTCTAAGGCATCCTTTAAGTATTCTTTAGCGTCAACAATTTCTAACTCTGGAAGCATCTCTTCTTGTTGAAAACCCATGATTTCCATAGATAGTTTGCAGCCGTAGAATTTCACATTTTTCTTTAATGCACCCTTTAAAAAATCTGTAAGATGAGGTGCTTGATTGTCATCCATCATATCCAAAAGCATTTTTTTTCCAATACCGCTCATATTCATTTTGGAAAGAGGCAGATCTTCGGGGCCCTTTGGAGTAACCATACTAAACATCTTTTCGTATAAACTCTTTTCTTCTAAATTAAAGGTTTCGGGATTGCGCATCAAGAAAAGTCCCCAAAAAGCAAAAAATATTGTTACCTCTATTTCCATCTCCCTTGCGCTATTGGCCAATATAAGAGCTGCTAAGGCCTTATCATAATCACCGCTGAACATCAATAAGTTCATTCGTTTACTCACATGAATTCCCTCCTATAGCCATGAAGCTTTCTGATTTTCATAACTATAGTTTGTGCTAGCAGCATTAATTTTATTAGGAAAGAGCTGTAAGAAAAAAACCCTTTCAAGAAAGGGCCTATAAAAAGAATGAAATTAAAAAATAGGAGGGGAAACATAACGATATTTATTCAGATATTCGTCTTTGTTTGAAACAATCTGATGCACAAGGGCGAGAAAGCGATCCACTTCCTCAAAGGTATTGTACAATCCAAAGCTAATTCTGACTACTCCAGGATGGGGGGCATGGGGATCATCAATTCGTTCTTGGACAGCGTCTTGAGAAATGTTTAATAGGCGCTGAACATAGGGCTGAGCACAAAAACAGCCATTGCGCACAGCGATACCTCCCTCATAAGATAGAATCATGGCAGTTGTCCAATGGGGTATATCAGAAATATTAAAAGGAAGGATTGCTACACGATTTTCTGTATCTTTACAAAGCAGTTCAATATCGGGGATTTTCTTGAAGCCCTCTGTAGCATAGTCTAAAAGCTCAGTCTCATAGCGATCAATTTGATCCATGCCAATAGAAGTTAGGGTTCGAATGGCTTCAACTAAAGCCACCACACCCATCACATTGGGAGTGCCTGCTTCTTCTCTTCTGGGTGGATCTGTCCAGCGAATAAAGTCATGGGTTACTAAATCCACGGTCCCTCCTCCTTGATAATCTGGAGAAGTATCTTTAAAACTTGTCTTAGGGCCTATCAATACGCCAACTCCAAAGGGAGCATACATTTTATGAGCGGAAAAAACAAGAAAATCAATGTGTTCAGAAGAATCAGGCGATTTTACATCAAAAGGGGCATGGGGGATCAGCTGGGCTCCGTCTACCAGTATCTTTGCTCCGTGTTTGTGGGCCAAGGCAGCAATTTGATGGACTGGATTTCGGTAACCTGTTACATTGGAAGCTCCAGTGATGGTTACCAGTTTAACCCGATTCCCGTATTTTATAAGCTTTTCCTCTAAATCATGGATAGACAGCCTTCCCTTTTCATCAATGGCAATATAGTCTACTAGATATTTGTCTCTCCATGGCAAATCATTGGAGTGATGCTCCATGCAAGAAGATAAAATAACCCCATCTTCTTTTTTCTTATAGAGTCTATAGGAGACTTTGTTGATAGCTTCTGTGGTGTTTTTAAGAAATATAACTGTTTGAGTAGCTAAATCGGCTTTTACAAATTTTGCTACTTCTACCCGTGCTCTTTCATATAAATGGGAGGAATATTGAGATTTATAACCCATTCCTCTATGGATAGAAGCATACCAGGGAGAAAAGTTAAGTACAGCTTGTAGAGCAGAAGAAAAGGGAGGAGTAGTAGCGGCATTATCAAAATTAATGGCTTTGACCATGGTGCCGTTGATCAAGGGAATCAGCGTATCAACGCCAACCACATGGTTTCTGTAGCTGTTTTCAGCTTTCATAAAACTTCACCCACTTATTCTATAGCGTTACTAAATATTTTATGACGAAAGGGAAGAAGTGTGCTGGAATAACTTAGGATTATGATATAATATTTCCATTAAAATATTTAGCAGAAGGCAATACTATAAATTGAAAGAAGGGTAGCGTTATATGTTAAAGCGGTTTTCAAAATATTATAAAGGGCATTTGCCCTTGTTTTTTCTGGATTTTGGATGTGCATTTTTAATGGCCGGCCTAGATCTGGTATTTCCCATAGTAGTGGGGATGCTGATAGATGATATCTTGCCTGCTAGGAATCTATCCTTGACCCTTTGGATTGGAGTAGGGCTCTTTGGACTGTACATTGTGAGGTATTTTCTTAACTATGTAGTTGATTATTGGGGGCATGTACTGGGTGTACGCATGGAGTATGATATGCGGAAGGATTTGTTTAATCATATTCATAAGCTGTCCTTTACTTACTTTGACAATACCAAAACGGGGCATATCATGTCACGGCTTGTCAACGACCTCAATGAAATCTCAGAGCTAGCCCATCATGGACCAGAAGATCTTTTTATTGCTGTGGTGACTTTATTGGGTTCTTTTATTATCTTACTCACCATCCATTGGCCTCTGGCATTAATCACCTTTACCCTTGTTCCCATTATGCTTTGGTTTGCTATATTTAAAAATAAGAAAATGCAAAATGTTTTTAGAGAAATGCGGCTAAAGGTGGCGGATATCAATGCCCAGGTTGAAGACAGCATATCGGGAGTAAGAGTAGTGAAATCCTTTACCAATGAATGGTATGAGGAAGAAAAATTCGAGGTTGGGAATGCAGGATTTAGGGTATCCAGAGAAAATGCTTTTAAAGTAATGGCTCAATTTTTTTCTGGCATCGGTTTTTTTGCCAATCTTATTAGTTTAGTAGTGGTGATTTTTGGAGGAATTTTTATCTATTATGATCAGCTGAGTACAGGACAACTGGTGGGCTTTCTACTATATGTCAACATGTTCTTGCAACCTATTCGAAGAATTACCACCCTGGTAGAGAATTTGCAAAGAGGGATAGCAGGCTTCAACCGCTTCACAGAGACTTTAGATATAGAACCGGATATCATTGATGATGCTGATGCTGCAGCTGTGGGCAGAATGGCAGGAGATATTGTTTTTGAGCATGTGACCTTTAGCTATAATGATAAGAACAATATATTGAGTGATATTAGCCTGCAAATCCAAGCAGGAGAAACCGTAGCATTGGTAGGGCCTTCTGGAGGAGGAAAGACCACCCTCTGCAGTTTGATTCCGAGATTTTATGAAATTGATAAGGGTGCTATTCAGATTGACGGCAAGGACATTCGAAAAATTACTCAGAAGTCCCTTCGAGAAAATATTGGGATAGTACAGCAGGATGTATTTCTATTTTCCGGCACCATTAAGGAAAATATTGCCTATGGAAAAATTGGTGCCAGTGATGGAGAAATCATAGAGGCGGCCAAACTGGCCAATGCTCATGAATTCATTATGAGTATGGAAAAGGGCTACGATACTTATATTGGAGAGCGGGGAGTTAAGCTGTCTGGTGGGCAGAAACAGCGAATTTCCATTGCTAGGATTTTCCTGAAAAACCCGCCGATTTTGATATTAGATGAAGCAACATCCGCTCTGGATAATGAAACAGAACAGGTGATTCAGGAATCCCTTCATGAATTGTCTGTCAATCGAACGACCTTAATTATTGCTCACCGCCTGGCTACCATTCGCAAGGCAGATAGGATTATGGTATTAACCGATGAAGGAATTGTGGAAGAAGGCAATCATGAGACTTTGCTAAATCAAAATGGCATTTATGCAAGATTGTACAAAGCTCAGTTTGATGGATTTATTCCAGATGTAGCATAAGCTTACAGTTAGGAAGCTTTATGGAACAGAAGAAATCTCCTATAGCCTTGATGCTATGGGAGATTTCAATAAAAAATATGCTTCAAATAAAAAGAACAATATCCAAGGGTTTAAATGGTCAAGAGCCTCAATGGGGTTCCAATTTTTTGTAAAAATATTGACATTTCTAAAGTGAACATGGTACAATAACAACAAAGTTAGGTTTATAGGTTCTGTGTATACATAGTAATGCAGATTTGATTAGCAGTATGACAAAGCTATCATTTTAAATATTCCCATAGTTACTATTCGAGATTATCAAGGATGGTATTTTTTTGGGGATTAAGGTGATAATGATTATCGTTTTTATAAAATTATGGGGAGTGAAGTCTATGCCATTAACCATGTTGCCCGTAGGGAAAGAAGCTGTTGTCAATAGATGTGTGGCTAAGGAAGCAACAAAGAAATTTCTCGAAGGCCTAGGAATTTTACCGGGAACAGCTATATCTGTATTGGCTGAAATAAATGGAGATTTGATAGTATGCATCAAAGGCTCTAGAGTGGCATTAAATAAAGGTATTGCCCAGCAGCTTATGGTGCAAGTATAAAAACAAAAAAATTTTAAATATTAATGATAATGAATACTAGTTTCACATTAATATTCATATCAATTAAAGGGGGGATAAGGATGATAGTTTCTTTAAAGGAGCTAAAACCTAACGAAAGTGGCACCATTAAAAGCATAGGGGGCAGCGGCCCTATTCGCAGAAGGCTGATGGATATGGGTGTAACACCTGGAGCAAAGGTGATCATGAAGAAAGTTGCACCACTTGGAGATCCTATTGAAGTAAATATAAGGGGTTATGAGCTAAGCATCAGAAAAGCCGAAGCGGATCAAGTGACAGTTGAGAAGATATAGGTAAGATAAGGGGGAGAAAAAATGGCTTATCGTTTTGCGCTAGCGGGTAACCCAAACTGTGGGAAAACAACGCTTTTTAACAGTTTAACCGGAAGCAATGCACACGTGGGAAATTGGCCTGGTGTAACGGTGGAAAGAAAAGAGGGGAAATGCAAAAAGTCTGGAGAAGACATTAATATTATTGACTTACCGGGAATTTATTCTCTTTCACCCTATACTCCAGAGGAAGTTATTGCCAGGGATTATCTTTCGCAGGAAAAACCCAATCTCATCATCAATATTGTAGATGCATCAAACATTGAGAGAAATCTTTATCTGACAACCCAGTTGATGGAGTTGGAAATTCCTATGGTAATTGCATTAAATATGATGGATGAGGTTAAAAAAAGAGGAGATCAAATTAATATAGCAGGATTGGAAAAAGAATTGGGTATACCCATCATTCCCATTACAGCTACAAAAGCTGAAGGGATTAAAGAACTTATTGAAAGGGCAACAGAACAAGCAAAGAATCCAAAGCCCATTAAAAAGAGTGTCTTAGAAAAAACACAATTAGGAGATGTAATTGAGGGTGTGCAGCAAATACTCAATCAGGCAGGATATGGAAATACACTCTATTATGCTATAAAGCTATTAGAAAAAGATACAATTATAAAGGAAAAATTAAAATTAGATCCAGCCTTGGCAAAATCTATTGATGAAATGGCTGTGGCAGCAGAAGAAAAGACTGAAGATGAAATTGAAACCATGATTGCTGATTTAAGATATAGATATATCAGCGAAATCACTTCGAAATATATTAAAAAAGGCAAAGCACAAGGGGAGCTTTCTTTTTCTGATAAAATAGACAATATTGTTACAAGCCGAATATTAGGACTTCCTATTTTTTTCTTAATTATGTATGCAGTATTCCAAATTGCCTTAGGGCCTATTGGGACAGCCATAGCCGATCCCTTTGCAGAGTTTACTGGTGAAGTAATACCAGAGGCAGTGGCTGGTTTTCTCGAAAGCGTAGGTGTTTCAGATTTTCTGATGAGCCTTGTTGTAGACGGTATATTTGCAGGATTAGGCGCATTATTAGGCTTTTTACCTTTGATATTATTATTGTTCCTGTGCCTTTCCATATTGGAAGACAGCGGTTATATGGCAAGGGTGGCCTTCGTAATGGATAGAGTGTTTAGACCCTTTGGCCTTTCAGGTAAAGCATTTGTTCCCCTATTGATGGGTTATGGCTGTGCGATACCAGCAATTATGGGTACAAGAACCCTAGAAGATGATAAAAGCAGAAAGCTGACAATCACATTGATGCCCTTTATGTCTTGCGGAGCCAGAATACCTGTGTATGCCGTATTTGCAGGAGCTTTTTTCGCATCGAATCAAGGAAGTGTTGTTTTCAGCATTTATGCCTTGGGCGTTATCGTCGCCATGCTATCCTGTGTATTGTTAAATAAAACTGTATTCAAAGGAGAAGCACCTCCCTTTGTGATGGAACTGCCACCCTATCGAATTCCAAGCTTAAAATCTGTAGTGATACATACTTGGGATAAGGCAAAGGGATATATTGTAAAGGTAGGTACGATTCTACTTTCTATGATGGTTGTTATCTGGTTCTGCCAGACCTTCAATTTTGCCTTTGAGATGGTTGAAGATTCTGCTGATAGTATATTCGGTGTAATTGGTGGATGGATTGCACCCTTGTTCACAGCAAATGGTTTTGGTCTAATTAAAGGAACTTCAGAGATTCACTGGCAAATTGGAGCGGCTTTATTAACCGGTTTAATTGCTAAAGAAGCTGTTGTAGGTACATTGGGCATCCTCTACATTGGTCAAGAGTTGGAAGAATTGACAGGAGCACTGGGGACAGCTCTTGAGGCCCATTTTACACCTTTGTCTGCTTATGCCCTGATGGTATTTGTGCTTCTATATGCACCTTGCTTTGCAGCAATTGCAACAGCTAAGAAAGAGTTAAATTCATGGAAATGGACCTTGTTTACTGTTGCTTATCAGTGTGGCATTGCTTGGTTTGTATCCATGCTGGTGTATCAAATTGGAAGTTTATTAGGCATCGGACTGGCATAGAGCAATAAGGGGAAATTCTCTAAGGCCATGCAAGGCTTTTCTATTCTGAGTGTCTTCTAAATTCATAAAGAAAGAAGGGAAAAAAATGGCTGATTTTATAGTTGGAGGATTGATTGTAGTGATTGTTGCCGTAAGCATATATCGCTATGTAAAAAGACAGAAATCTGGAGGAGGCTGCGACAGCTGCGGCGATTCTTGTGAAATATCCGATAAATGTGGAAGCCATAAGCCTTAAGAATAGAGTTTCTAATAAAAATAAGGGCTGCACCAGAATAAGAAATCCTGGGTGCAGCCCTTTTA
>JBFNEZ010000015.1:0-40771 GCA_040797825.1 Thermotaleaceae bacterium
AAGGTGTATCCAATTAAACTCATCTCTATGATTATCTCTTTTTTCTTAAGCTATCAATTATATTGTCTCCAAATAAAGAGCTTGTACTGTTTAAAAGAAACAGTACAAGTTCTTAATAAATAAACTAGATTCAGACTATTCTGGTCAATATTTATTTTCCATGAAATCATCATAAAGCCTAGCATACGCTCTCATTAAATCTGACATTTCTGTAATTTCGTCCATAACCTTTTGCTTAAATTCACCTGAATATTCATTATCTAAAAAACACTTTTGATTCTCTATGGCATTCTTAGCACAAGAAATCATTCTAATTACAAGCTCCCTTGCTTCTTCAGAGAAAAAATGTAGGCTTTTATCATTTAGTCTCTCTATCACAGCATTTATTTCTTTTACAACTTTATCAATAACAATGCCTATGCTTAATGAATGGTGCACACTCTCTTTGTCGGTATTGACGCTAGTAAAAAATCTAACTACATACACTCTTTTGCTTATCTTTAAATACTATATAGTACAAATTAGAAAAAAGGGGTAATGTCAAAATGTCTACCTACTCCGAGCAAGCAGAAACCCATGAAGTAAATATTCCTAGCATAATCCCTGTTCTACCAGATGATCTTCCTCAGGTGCCTTCACTTAATCTATCAAATATTAAAAATTCTTCTCAAAATGACATAACCGATGCTATAAGCCCTTGTCTAAATAAGTTTGTATATATTTGGTTAAGAGATGGCGGCTCATTTTGGACATATCTCATATATGCTGAAACAAAATATATAGCTGGCTGGAGATGGTCTGGAGAAGAATGGAACTATTTTGGAACACGTATGGTAAATGTGGATTATTTTATATGCGATTAGGTACTGTTAAAGGAAGTGTTATTTTACACTTCCTTTGCTTTGTGATATCAATAAAGCACTTTACGATCTATTCTAGAATCCGTTGCTCTCATCGGGAAAGAAAAAAACATGCCCCGATAAATATAGCTATGGTGATAATTGTACTAAGCCATCCTTGTTTTGTTAAATTATTTAGGTCACCTATCTTTGAACGATTTATTGAATCTGCAAAATTTATCATTGGGCTTTTTTTATAGGCTTCTATCTTGCGTTGTTCTTCTTTGTCTTGGCAATCTCTTTTATCCATAATTTCTCCTTCCTAATGGTATCATCAATATATCTGCAAATCGTCAAAATAATATCTTGAATCTTTGCTGAAATCAAGAGTCAAGGCTTTTCTCTATGCCTTCCAATTTATCAAAAACATCCTTTACCCATCCCTCATCTTCCCACAAATGGGGATTATTTATCTTTCTTCCTGCCGGGTGACCTGTGGTGTAGGTATCCACGCCGTCCTTAGTTCCAAAATACAGGTCAACAAGCTTTAAGGACTTGTCTTCCACAGTTATGAGCATTTTACATATCTGTCCTGAACCTTCAAATTGAAAGGGGAGCTCAAGATAGTAAAGGTTATCTTCAATTAGCTCTCCTACAGCTTGTCCAAACGCATTTTTTAGTCCGTAATTTACAGCACTGCCGCCCTTTAGCTTCTGTTTCTGTGTTAAGTCCAACATTTTATCCGTAAATTCTCTTAGATTTTTGTTGAAAATATATTTTTCAAAGGATACTTTCTTTTGTTCTCCAACTGCACCGTTAAACAAGTTTATAAAGGCCTTCCCAAAGGCTATAGTTGTTTCTTCATCTGCATCAGACAGCTTATCTTCTGAAATGAAAAATTCCTGGCTTGCAAGCTGCTTTAGTACATCCTCTGTTGATTGAGGAGAAGCTGCTTCACTATAGACTGCCGGAGCTGGTTGATTTTTCTTATTTAATGCATTGTCCTTTATATCATGGATTTGCCTGCATCCTGAAAATACCATAAGAGTAAATATGATAAAAACCAATACTGACTTTTTCATAGCAGTACCTCCTGTGCAAATTTTTGTTTCATGACTAGTTTCTACATAAAACCATGAACTCCTTTAAATCTAACTGTATCTCTCTAATCCTTCCGTTTAAAAATTCAGATAACCTCATGTATGAGAAAAACAGGCTGTGAGCAGCCTGCTTTATATTCCATTTCTTAAAGTTATATTTAATGCTTAACTTTATCTTTAACTTTAAGTGTTATTTTATGAGACATACTCACAAATCTAAGGTTGGACTATTTTTCATACTTAAGGTGAACAAATAAATCACTGGCAGTAGATTATTACTTGTGTGGACCTATCATACCCTATTGCAATCGGGACCGCCTAGCTGAGTCATGATGTATTTTGCCATTCTAGGATCAGTGCAGGATACTCTTACTGGATATTCTAATTTTTTTTCATAGATCCACATATATTTTTCCCCCTTTAGTACTCAATTTCCCATGGCCACGGATCTTGCAACCATGCCCACGGATATTGCCCTTGAGAAAACCCAAAATTAGTAAGCGGTCCATGTAGACTTTCATATTGACTTCTTACTACTGCAAACTGATAGGCATAGGTATTATAGTCCATCAATGCCCTTTGATCCGTAGGATGAGTATCTAAATATAGATTTAAATCAATGCAGGCAAATTCTAATTCCTGCATTTTTTTGAGTAAGTCTAATTTTTCTTTTTCCATAAATTTTCCCCCTTACATTACTACTAATCTCGAATTACCCCTTCATAAAAAAAAGGTGGCCAAGGCTTTACCAGTTCTGGGAATAAGGTTCCGCATTGAAGAGCTTCTGACAATGGGTATTTGGTAAAGTAACATTGATAGGGCACATAGGCTCTGGCGAGGATGATTCTTAATTTTCCTATTTCTGCATTTAAATCTGGTGTTTCACAGATTGGATCATAATCTTTCAAACGAATTTCCCCCTTTAATATGATTTTTCTTGCACTATTATAGTATTCAGAAATTATTTTTTGGAAACTATATTCAAATAGAAAAACAGCCTATTTTCTAGGCTGTTACTTTTCGTCCAGATTTTTGTCAAAGGGAAGATGCATGGTTTCATAGGTTCTTTTTGATTCCTCTGCATACTCATCCAATTTTCTTAAATTTATAATCCATAGATAGATAACAAAAGGAATAAAAAATATCATCAGTAATGGGATTTGTGCCATCAATATAAAATTAAATCCTCCATGCAACAGCATTGGTATCACCAAGGCTCTTCTTAAATATATCTTTCTAAATTCCTCATTATGAACGAACCTAGATAAAGATAGATAATATCCCATTGTTACTCCAAAGAGCATGTGGGCTGGCACAGATAATATTCCACGGAATAACCCTACCTGGGGATTGGCGGTAAATCGAAATACTACATACATGATATTTTCTATTGTAGCAAATCCTAACGCAGCAAAAACTGCATATACAATTCCATCCAATTTTTCATTAAATGCCTTATGATAGTAGGCAGTTCTTAACACTACTTCTCTTTTAAAATATTCTTCCGTAAATCCTGCCACTATAAATGCAGTGTAAGCAGCTCCCAAAACTCCCCCAAAAACATTAAAAGAGATCAAAAACCTTTCAACAATAGCCGTAGGAATAACAGAAAGGCATCCAAAAACAAATACTTTTATGAGAAGGTGCAAAGGTTCTCGGTCATAGCGATCCGTTAGATAAAAAGCCAAAGCCAAGGCCAATCCTGGTGCAACTGCAATAATAAACAATCTTGTCATATCAATTTCATCCTTTCGCAAGTAACACTATCTTTAGTATTTGATAATAAAGGGATTTGCAAAACGGTATTTTTTTGAAATGAGTGTACACCATGTTATAACTATCCTGGTTCTTTTTTTTGTGTGTAATCTTTATTATAAAGGTGAATACTAAAAAATATGATCAAAGGAGGTTTCATATATGAATCCAAGGAATGAATCTAAAATTAGTATAAACAACTATCTCAGCCAGCTAATTCGCGATGATAAATCAGAGTTAACAAATGCCACTGACGTTCATGAGCACAAAGGGGCAAAATTTTGCAGCGATTGTATCAATGATGCTTTAGGTCAGTTGGATATCACCGTATAGTAAAGAATCACCACCATCACAGCTTATAAAGTGTCCAATGGTGGTGATTCTCTATATCTTTAATATTTTTCATTAATGTAATTATCTATTACTGATTTTTTTCTCACTTCTAAAAAAACACCCTCTTCTCTAAGTCTTTCTAAAAGCCATGAACTTTTCGAATGCAAAACCACATTCTCATAGTTCTTTAAAACAATTTCAAAAAGCTTATCTTTTAAAACATTGGATTTTACTTTAATATAGTAGGCTTCTATATTTTCGAATTCTAGAAACTCTAATAGCTTAATCGTGGATTTGTCTTTTTGATAATAGTAGTAATTTGCATCTTCAAGTAATTGTTCTGCAAGCTTTGGATGTTTTTGCTGAAGTCTACCATCCTTAGATTTCATATAGCTATATTTTGCTAACATATTAAAATATTGATAATTATACAACCCTTTTTCAAAGGAATCTATTCGTTTAAAGGGTTGCAGGCTTAGCTGTTGAATAAAGGCATAGTGCTCTTCTATAAACTCTCTTTTACTAATATCTCCTTTTCTAAATTGACGAATAAGAGATTCTCTATGGTTGAAAAATTTATCAAAAACACTTTCTTGCATCCTATAAACCATTCTTAACACCTAATTTCCTTCAGAATATATACACATATGTTATTATTATACTATTCATGTTATGTATACTGCAAATTATATTCTATGTTTTTCCCTTAAAGCCTAAAATATGGTATTCTAAGAATGGGATTTTATTATCGGCAGCAATGATGGAGGAATGACTTTAAAGATAATTTGTGAACCATAGAGCAGAAAATTTATTCTACTCTGTAGTTTCGATATAGTGTTGTATATTTTTTTGTCGCTGCCTTTCTTGGCTATCATATTCTATTAGGCTTTGAACTTCACCTATTTGAATGAGCGTTTCCCATCCTTTATAGACACCTTTTATAAACTCTTTCCTTAAATCCTTAATCCTACCTAAAAGAGGGCAGCAATGAATTTGTTCTTTTTCCACTACTAAAGAGAGCTTTCCCTTTTCTATATGTGGCTCAAAGGGATAGGTTCTACATTGAATGGGACGTTTTTCACGAAAGCATCCTGCTTCTTTATCACAGTGAAAATAATATAAAAATTTGATTTTAGGAGGAATATAGTATATCTTGCTGCTATGTTTTTCCACATTTAATCGCTTTTCTAAGGGTGTCCCCTGATAGACACTCTCATACTCATAGGGCATCAGATATATGCCAATATACTCTCCTGTTTCTGTTTTATTTCTACAGCAATGACTATTGCAAAGGAAACCGCAGTCCTCTTCTAGTACTTTCTCTCCCATATATTCATAAGCTTCTACATATATCTTTTTATAGTCCACCAACACTCCTCCTATAATTTCTGTTCCTCCTATATTATATCATCTATATAGAAAAACTCCTGCTTATACAGGAGTTAATGGGCAATGATATTGTATTTTTTGAAAATCTCTCTTATCTCTTCCATTTGTTCCTTTGTAGGAGGTTCTACATGCTCCAATTCATAAGTTAATCCCAATTCTTTCCATTTGCTAACACCCATTTTGTGATAGGCTAGCAATTCTACCCGTTGGATATTATCTAGGGTATTTAAAAAAGCACATAGCTCCTCAATATCTTGAGGATCGTCTGAGTAGCCCGGAACGACTACATAGCGAATCCACATTGGGATTTTTGTTTCCATTAAATGTCTTGCAAAAGCTAGGGTTTTTTCATTGCTTACTCCCGTTAGGGCTCTATGCTTTTGATCATCAATATGCTTTATGTCTAAGAGCACAAGATCCGTATTGGGTAAAAAGTGATCTGCTGTATCTATATCACAATAACCAGAAGTATCTATGCAAGTATGGATACCTTCTTCCTTGCATCTTCTAAGCAATTCTTCCAATACCTCCCACTGTAAAGTAGGTTCTCCTCCCGACACAGTGATGCCACCCTTTGAAAACTTAAAGTAGGGTTTGTATTTGATTACATCTTCCATGATTTCATCTACTGTCATCTGTCTGCCTACCTGAGCTTTCCAAGTATCACAATTATGACAGTATTTACAGCGCAGGGGACAACCTGCCAGGAATAGGATATACCGAATTCCTGGCCCGTCTACCGTACCACAGGTTTCAATTGAATGAACCCTAGCTTTGCTTGACATGGTTATCACTCCGTTTGGATTACATATTTTCGTGGAAAGTACGCTCGATTACATCTAATTGCTGTTCTCTCGTCAACTTAATAAAGTTTACTGCGTATCCAGATACACGAACGGTCAACTGTGGATATTTTTCTGGATGATCCATTGCATCTAGCAATGTTTCTCTATCAAATACATTGACATTGATATGATGACCTGATTGACTGAAGTATCCGTCTAGTAATCCAGCCATATTGTTCGTTTGTGCATCCAGGTCTTTTCCTAATGCCTTCGGTATAATTGAGAAAGTATAGGAAATGCCATCCTGACTGTGCTCATAAGGCAATTTAGCCACAGAATTCATAGATGCAACGGCACCCTTTTTATCTCTTTTATGCATTGGATTCGCTCCTGGAGCAAAGGGCTCTCCAGCTTTTCTACCATCTGGTGTATTTCCAGTCTTCTTACCATAAACTACGTTTGAAGTAATTGTCAATACACTCATAGTTGCCACAGAATTTCTGTAGGTTGGACATTTTTTCAACTTATCCATGAAGCGTTTTACTACTTCTTTGGCGATCTCATCCGCTCTCGGATCGTCATTTCCGTAGGCTGGATATTCACCTTCTACTACATAGTCCACAGCTAATCCTGCTTCGTTACGAAGAACTTTTACTTTTGCATGTTTGATAGCTGATAATGCGTCTGTTACTACTGATAAGCCAGCAATACCGCAAGCCATCGTTCTTAGAATGTCTCTATCATGCAAGGCCATTTCGATTCTCTCGTAGGCATATTTGTCATGCATGTAATGAATAATATTTAGGGTGTTGATGTATAGCTTTGCAAGCCAATCCATCAAACCATCAAATTTACCCATTACCTCATCATAATTTAAGTAATCGGAAGTAATTGGCTCAAACTTAGGACCTACCTGTACTCCAAGTTTTTCATCTATTCCGCCATTGATAGCATATAGTAATGCTTTTGCAAGATTGGCTCTAGCGCCAAAGAATTGCATTTGTTTACCAATACGCATTGCTGATACGCAGCAGGCAATACCATAGTCATCTCCCCAATATTCTCTCATCAAATCGTCATTTTCATACTGAATGGAAGAAGTCTTGATAGAAACCTTAGCACAATATTTTTTAAATGCATCAGGTAAATTCACTGACCAAAGCACGGTAATGTTTGGCTCTGGCGCAGGTCCCAGATTATATAATGTATGAAGCATTCTGTATGCATTTTTTGTAACAAGAGTTCTTCCATCAATTCCCATACCGCCTACACATTCTGTTACCCATGTAGGATCTCCACTAAATAACTCATTATAATCAGGCGTTCTTAAGAATCTGACCATTCTCAATTTCATTACAAAATGATCCATCATTTCTTGAATCTCAGCTTCTGTATATACACTATTTTGTAAATCTCTTTCCATGTATATATCTAGGAAAGTAGCTATTCTACCAATACTCATAGCTGCACCATTTTGCTCCTTAACAGCAGCTAAGTAACCGAAGTATAGCCACTGGATTGCTTCTTTTGTATCCTTTGCAGGCTTTGAAAGATCAAATCCGTAAGCTTTACCCATTTCAAATAATTCTTTAAGAGCCCTAATTTGCTCTGAAATTTCTTCTCTTAAACGGATAACGTCTTCTGTCATCATATCCATCTCTAATGAAGCTAACTGTTCTTTTTTATCTTCTACCAACTTATCGATACCATATAAGGCAACTCTTCTATAATCTCCTATGATACGGCCTCGTCCATAGGCATCTGGTAAGCCAGTGATAACACCGGTTTTTCTAGCCATTTTCATCTCTGGTGTATAGGCATCAAAAACGCCTTGATTATGTGTTTTTCTATATTTTGTGAAAATTTCTTCAATCTGAGGATCCAAATCATATCCATAGGCTTCACATGCATCTTTAACCATTTTGAAACCACCATAAGGCATGACAGCTCTTTTTAAAGGCGCATCCGTCTGTAATCCCACAATCGTTTCTAGTTCTTTATCAATATATCCAGGTCCATGGGATACAATAGAAGCAATGGTATGACCATCTACATCTAATGTACCGTCTTTCTTTCTTTCTGCTTCAAACAACTTTAAAACTTGCTCCCACAGCTTTAAGGTTTTCTCTGTAGGTGTTGTTAAGAAAGCTTCATCACCTTCATAGGGTGTATAGTTGCTCTGGATAAAATCTCTTACATTAATTTCTTCCTGCCATTTTCCTGTCTTAAATCCATTCCAACTCATGATGATCCACTCCTTTGTAAGATTTTAGATATTTGTTCTTTCTAAAGAACTATTGTTTATTCTATGGTATAAAAAAACACTTCAAATGATTTTGGAAAAATCTGTATAATTGAAATGTTTTCTCAATGTATACAATATACTATATATTTAATATTACATGATATATTTGTAAAAAGCAATATTATATTTACAATTTTAGTTTTTTTTTTCACAAATTTTGTATTTTTTTTATACTTTCATATAAATTTTTTACATCCTATATCAAATAAATACCCTTCTTTTTATTTTTCAAAAATAAAGAAAATACTGGTTATCTACCAGTATTTCGTTTATGATTGCTATGCATTTTTGCTTTATCCCCGTCTACAGAAGTAAAAAGCTGTGTCTTAGCTTTTTCTATTTCCTCTTCAAGTTTTTTCCGACAGGTGGGACAGTATTTATAATGGGCAGATAGCAAAAGACAGCCACAGCCTTTACACTGAATATGGATATAATCATTTGGTATTTCTATGAGTCTGCCATCTCTTACAAAATTATTGATCACATGGTAAGGAATGTTCAACTCCTGCTCCATTTCAAAGGCTGTAGCTCCTGGAAAAGCTTCTAAATAATCTCTGATTCTATTAAAGACATCTTCAATCCTTTGAAAACAAGTGGGACAATAATCGTATAAAGATTTGTCAGAAATGGTTTTTTTACATTTTTTACAGGTTCTAACTTGTGTTAATGAATGCTTCTCCATAATTCACCTCATATTTGTTGGCCATATATATTTTTTCATTTCTTTAATGAATATATCGTCTATGGTACATCTATTGGTACACAGGTAAAACTTTCCTATTCTAATATTTGTATAGGCACAAAATCTAAATAATCACAAGAAGTCAAATAATAGATTATGCCTCTATGTTCTCCTTTTAAACCTGCTTCAAAGCCCTCTTTACCATGGAGATGACCATAGACGACCTTCTCTACAGGATATCTTTGAATAAGTTGTGTAAATTCAGAAGGTTCTTTCAAATCGTTGGTTGGCGGATAATGCAGCATGACAATAATTTTTTTAAATCCTTCTTCAAGTCCTTTATCAAGAGAAAGTTTTAGTCGCTGCAGCTCCCGATTGTATATTTTTTCATCTTGGCTATCAAACTTATAGGGATTAGGGCAAGTCCAACCCCTTGTTCCACAGATTGCATAGTCCTCATAGCTTACATAATCATTTTGTAAAAAAATCATGTTTGGAAAAAGGCTATTTAGTTTTGTAATAGAGCTCCACCAGTAGTCATGATTGCCTTTTAATAGAACTTTTTTCCCAGGCAATTTTTGAATCCATTGCAAATCTACTATGGCCTCTTCTAGGCGCATAGCCCAAGAGATATCTCCTGGAATAAGTACCATATCTTCAGAACCAATTGTTTCTTTCCAGTTCTTCTCAATTTTTTCCTGATGCTCTACCCACTGCATCCCGAAGACGTCCATAGGCTTTTCAACGCTCCCACTTAGGTGTAAATCTCCAATTACATATAGTCCCATTGCTTCACCTGCTCATTATCTGGATTTTTATATATCAATCTTTTTGCATACAGCAACCCTTATAGCTTATATTTTTTACCTTTTCTATTAGAAATAATAGGTATTTTTTATATTTTGAGATACAATAGTATCATCAAAATTGATTTAGGAGTGGTAATTTTGGCAAAAATCACTTGGAAACCGGGTACCATGGTCTACCCTATACCTGCAGTTATGGTTAGCTGCGGAGACCATATAGATAACTACAACATCATTACCATTGCATGGACAGGCACGATTTGTTCTGATCCGGCTATGACCTACATCTCAATCAAACCTGAAAGACATTCCTACAAAATCATCGAAAGAACAAAGGCTTTTGTCATCAATCTAACTACTGAAGCCCTTGTAAAGGCCACTGATTTTTGTGGTGTTAAATCAGGAAGAGATGTGAATAAATTTAAAGAAATGAAACTAACGCCAGAACCAGCTAATAAGATACAAGCCCCCTTAATTCGTGAAAGCCCTGTCAACATTGAATGTCAAGTAGAAAAAATAGTGCCCTTAGGATCCCATGATATGTTTTTAGCTAAGGTTTTGGCAGTCAATGTTGAAGAAGCTTATATGGATTCAAAAAATAAGTTTCATCTAGATGCAGCAAAACCCATCTGTTATTCCCATGGCCAATATTACGGTCTTAAAAAATCTCTCGGCAGCTTTGGGTTTTCTATTGCCAAAAAAAAGAAGGGACATAGAAAATAAGGAGGTGGAATTTTTCCATCTCCCTATGGATCAATCTTGACTTCCTGGCGGAAAAGCTTTTGGAAGTTTTATTTTTACAATTTCCCCCCGGTCTATCACATTCAAAATCAATTCTTGGATAACTTCAGGATGATCTATTGAAAAATCCGAAAAAAGAACTTCTTTCTCTTCTCCTGCTTTTAATTCTTTTACTATATCCATTTTGGCTGCTGTAGTTTTAGGCTGTGATTTAGGGTAGTTTGCATTACTTGTTTCTATTTTCGCAGTAATCTTAATATCCCCAATATCTTCTTCAATGTTATTTTTAATACTTACAGACACATTAAAGTTTCCATATAGCTTTCCGGCTAATTCGCCTTCCTTGTACATATTCTCCGAAATAAAATTCACATCTACAATAGATATATCATACCTTGTTTCTAAAGCCACAATCTGTTCTTGCAGGTTGGCGATCTCTTCTTTCTTTTGTTCTAAATCATCTTCAAGTACAGTTTTTTCTAAAAGCACCTGTTCCTTTTCCTCTGTCAATTGTATTACCTGATCATGTAACTCATCCACTTTAGCACTATTACATCCCGACAGATTTATAAGTAAAAGGCTGCATACTATTATCATATGTATCTTTTTCACTAGTTTTCCCCCTAGATTCGGTTCAAATGTATCCCATTAATCAAAGGCTTGATATCTTGCCACTACATATCGAATAGTATTCAATAGCTCATTTAAATCTTCTATACTTCCTTTTTCCCAAAGCTCCTCGAATCTTTCTTGAAACTCTCTAGCTTCTGTTTTTTTTCCAATTAGATTTAAAAGTTGAATATTATTCACGATGCTTGAAACTGCATTGGATTTTAGCTCAAACAGCTTTTGTGCATTAATCACTTCATCTCGGATTTCACACATTTCTTCATCTAACAGATGGGCTGCTTCTGCTGATTTTTTTAGTCGCTCTCGAATTTTATCAGGGATGTTCTCTTGATACTTATAATGAAGGGAATGTTCAATCGTCGCCCAAAAGTTCATAGCCAAGGTTCTAATCTGTATCTCTGCTAGGATTTCTTTCTCTCCAAAGGCAGTTTGTACTGGATAACGTATAATCATGTGATAGCTTCTATATCCACTTTCTTTCTGATTATGCAAATAATCCTTCTCATAAACAATTCTTAAATCCTTGCCGTCTCTTTGACGGATCAGATCAATTACGCGATAGATATCATCAACAAACTGACACATAATTCGAATCCCTGCAATATCTTCAATTTTTTCTTCAATTTCATCATCGGGCACATTGTATTTTTTTGCCTTTTCCAAAATACTTGAAACCTTTTTTACTCTACCCGTTACAAACTCTATCGGTGAATACTCGCTTATCTCTCGCAACTCATTTCTTATTCCCTTTAGTTTTACTTTTAATTCTTCTACCGCTTGTTCATAGGGAATCAATATTTTATTCCATTGGCGGATTTCCATTCTATCCCCTCCTCCATACTCCAATTACTATTTTACCATTTTTTTTAATGGTTGATAACTAATTTTAAAACAAAGCTACCCAATATAGAATAAAACTTCCTAAAGTCTATCTTAGGAAGTTTTATTCTATATTGGGCATAAGAGCATTTAAAATTATGCTTTTGAATATTCTTTTTATCTAACAACTCCTAGATAAACAATCAAAGCCCCAAATATGACACCACCAAATCCAAGAATTAATAGATCTCTAAATAATCTTCCCTTGTCCACGTCATCGCCTGCAGAAGCCATAGCCAAAGCTCCTAAAGTAGATATTGGCGAGTTTGTAACCACATGGGCTCCTAAAATAATTGCAGATACCAAGGTAGTAGGAGCGATATTTGCTCCCAATCTCTCAATCAATCCTGGAACTGCTGGGATTAGTGTTGGCATAACAACTCCTGAAGCAGAAGACACTGCCGACATCAAACCACCAATGACCGTCATGATCGGTGCTGCGGTCCTTGCAGTCATAAAACTTGATAGTGCATCTGTCAAAGTTGTAATTCCACCGGCTATACTCACTACATTTACTAAAACCCCTACGCCGCAAACTAATAAAAGGGTAGACCATGGTACATTATAGATTGAATCCTTTTCTTCCGCTGCATGAAGCAAAAGTAAAATCGTTGCACCTACGAATCCAGCAAATCCTAGGTGGGCTTTAAAAACAATTACCGCCACAACAACTAGCACAATTACACCCATGGTCATCAGCTGCTTACTGTTAAAAGGATCTAAAGCTGTCTTTGCTGTATCTGTTTTTGAAGCCAGCTTGTATCCTCCTAAAATGATATACAGCAAAATAGCGATGATTACTTGGGCTAGGACCATATTGAAGAAAATACTCATCCCCACATTTTCTAATCCAATTCCTGCTGCAAGGTTTACACCAATAATCCCCGTAGGGGCCAAGGGTGATAATCCTCCTGCATTAGAGCCTGCTATAACCATTCCTGCCATCAATAAATGACTAATGTGTTCTTCTGTTGCAATGCTCATGGCGATAGGCAGCATCAATGCACATACGGCAATATTACCTGGCCCTATGGCAGCGATTATGGTGGCTAACACAAAGAAAATGATAGGAATTAGTTTTTTATTGCCTCCCGATAGACGGGCGCTTTTTCTAGCCAAAAGGGCCAGAGTTCCATTCACCTTTGCAACACTGAATAAAAGGGTAACACCTAGCAATATAAAAAACAGAGAATTTGGCCATCCATTTACCAATGTCGTAAATCTTCCTGCTGGATCGGATAAAGCGATACCTTCTGGTGCTTTTTCTGTTACCTGTAGAACAAAAAAACCAAGGATATAGGCGCCTGTAATGCTGACAAGACCTGTATTAATTCCTCGCTTAAAGCCAATAAAAATGGCAATGATTAGGACAAGCAATGATACAATTGCTATCATTTTTTACTCCTCACTTTCCTATATAGTTTCATTTCTCTGGACAGGGAAATATATTGTTTAACGTCTCACCTATCCAAACATATTTCTTAAGTATGCATTTATCTAGCTGATGTATTTTTTAATACTGCTATTATTTTGAACCTAATTTCTATAAAGTATGTACAAACTCTCTTGGATTATATGTTTATTTCATCAACTTTATAAAAAACTTATCTCATTGCTCTAAAAGTAAAAAAATTCTTCATGCTATCATGAAGAATTTTTTGTGTGATTTATTCCCTTCTAGGAATGCATAGTTTTTGGCTAATCAGCAATCCATATGGGTTTACGTTGGGATTTGCCTCTGCTAATCTTTGCACAGATATATTGAATCTCCTTGCCAGTCTATAAAAGGTGTCACCGGCCTCTACAATATAAGTAGTTGTGCTGGGAGGACATTGTACGGGAGGGGTTGCTAAAGGAATGCAGATAATTTGCCCGACCATTATATAATCAGGATCTATCCCTGGATTCGCTGCAATTAACTCCTCTAAGGATACATTATAAAATTGCGCAATGGCATTGAGTGTATCTCCCTGTTGAACCTGATAAAAATTTCTTTCTGGGCAAGGAGGATATATTTGTTGCCTTGGGATACAAATCCTCTGGCCAACCATCAAATAATTATGATTAACCAAAGGGTTTGCTGACACTAGAGCGGGAATAGTGGTATTGTATCTCTGGGCCAATGTATAGTAGGTGTCTCCAGGTTGAATCACATGGGGTACTGTAGCTGGAGGGCATTGTGTGGTACTCATATAGTACATTTTTTTCACCTCGCAAATGCTGTTTACTACAGTATATTCCCATGAATGAGATTTGTTCTCTGTCCTTGTATTGATTTTATTTTTAGCCTTTCGCCTCCACCAATCTAATAAATACCCTAATAGCCATTGGTAAAGCAGTAACAACTCCGATAAGCCGAATGAGGTGAAGTACTGCAACTTTACTGATATCTGCCCCATAATCCTGAGAGATTAAGATCATTTCTGTTAATCCTCCTGGTGAAGTACTAAACAAGGCAGTGGTTAAATCCATACCTGTTGTTTTCCATAGAAGGAGTCCTAAGGCAATACTTAATACAGACAATCCCAAGAACATTACAACTGCAGGCACAATCATATACTTCAAGCTGGTTACTGTATCCATGGTAAAATTAAGCCCCATCATTCCTCCAACTACAACTTGAGCAGCAATTTTAAAGTTTGATGGAATAAATCCTTCAGAACTCCATATATTATAGGCTGCCACAAAAACCATAGCTCCAATCATAGCCCCTGCAGGTATTTTAAGTTTCAATCCAACAAAACCTCCAAAACTTGCAATCATTAATGTAACCAATAACTTTTCCAATTTTCTCACCTCGTTAGTCCATGTCTCTAGATTTTAAAAACGTGCATAAAAGCTTCCCGATCTTCCAAATTCATAAAGAAATAATTTGGATGATGAGCTTTAAGCTCATGGGGAGGGTGGCTCCCAGTAGCTACAGCAATAGTTTTTACACCCATTTTTTTGCCACATTCAATATCAAAAGGTGTATCTCCAATGACATAAATATCATTACGATCAAAGGTTAAATCATAGTAAATACTACTCCGTTCAACAGCTTCTTTAATAATTTCCCATCGTTCCACAGGCCTGTCACCAAAACCTCCTACTGGAAAATAACCATTCACAGCATGGGGTGCCAATTTAATTCGAGCCCCTCGTTCTATGTTTCCTGTTCCAAGAGCATGATAAATATTGGATAGCTTTGTAGTGTACTGTAAAATTTCGCGAATGCCTGGTATTATTATAGTAGGACGTTTTTCTGCTATCTCTTCCTCTAACAAGCTGCAATAGGTCTCAAAAAACACAGTCAAATCTTCTAGTACAATGTTGTGAAGCCTCATTGCATCTCGAACAATCCAAGCATCTAATCTTCCAGACATTTTTATTTCTTCAAAAGCATCTTTTATACCAAAAAGTTGATAGAAGGTTCTATCCATTGCCCTTCTCCCGCAACCTTTACTGGTGATCAGTGTTCCATCTATGTCCCAAATCATCAGTATGTTATTCAAAATATGCTCCCCCTAAAATGATTGATAATAATCCATTCATAATGATTATATCACTTTTGAAAAATAAGAGAAGAATGTTATTGCTTTAACACTTAAAACATCTGTCATTTCGACAAATATTCTATGTTCAAATAGAAAGTATACTTTTCATTTACAACTATGCACAAATGCACGAAACAGGCTTAAGTACTCTGGATAGCGATCAATCATCATCTCTGGATGCCATTGTACTCCCACAACAAATCTTTCTCCTGGCAGTTCCATTCCTTCCACAAGCCCATCGGGAGCAATCATAGTAGCTTTAAAGTTTTCACCTAGTGTTTTTACAGCCTGATGATTGAAGCCATTAATCCCTAGGGTATCTTTTCCAAAAATCTCATGAAGTCTACTACCTTTTTCAATGGTCACAGGATGAGTAGCATGGTATTTAGGTGCAATGGTCAACGTATGATTAAATCCCTCTTTCCGCTGGGATTTCAAATCTTGATAAAGGGTTCCCCCTGAAGCTACTGTCAATAGTTGTATGCCTCTACATATTCCCAATACAGGTATATCTGTCTCGTATAATACTCTTTTTGCTAGGGCTACTTCCTGCTTATCCCTTTCGGGATTAATATCTCCTAATCCATATTGGGGCAATTCCCCATAGTATTGGGGGTCAATATCCGAACCACCAGTAAAAATAATCCCGTCTATTTTCTTCACAATAGCCTCTACATTTTGCCCATCCTCAAGGATGGGTATAATCACTGGAATCCCGCCCCCTCGCTCTACTGCCCGTATATAGTCTCCCGCAACCAAGTGCCAGTCCTGACCTGCAAAGCCTAAGCGGGTTATGATACCAAGATTTTCATTTGTAGAATAGTTTGTACAGATACCAATTATTGGCTTCATTTTTTTATCCCCCTTCATCCTGTTGTTCATAATAAGACAATCCTTTATTGTCAGTTATTATCAGTCAAAAAAGTGTCTTACAGCCTTCCCCTGAAGATAGTCAAAGTTTTTCCCTTGGTAGCTATCTAATAACTCCATCTTCTCATCGATTCTATCCTTTATTTTCCACCAGCTGGTTCCCCAATTGCAAAAAAGGGTATTTTCCTGAGGCGCTCTTCCTATAAGCCTTTGTAGTACCACAGAAGGATCCAGATACTCTAAAAAAGTAATCACCCGATCCACATAGTCTTCCATATCGATCAGTTCAATTTCATTGGCTTCATAGATTCTTCCTAACTCTGTCCCTTTGACAATATACAATGAATGAAGTTTAACCTGTTCTACTCCTAAAGCCGACAAAATCTTAGCATCTTCTATTATATCCTCCATATTATCCCATGGCAAATTTAAAATCAAATGAACGCAGGTAGTGAATCCATATTTTTTAATCTGCAATATACTATCAATAAATTCTGCTAAAGAATGTCCTCTATTTATTTTTTTAAGGGTATGATAATTGACGCTTTGTAACCCTAACTCCACAGATATATTTTTTACCCGCTTTTGCTGTATTTCACAAAGATATTCTAAATAAGCACTGTGAATACAGTCCGGCCTTGTAGATACTGCAATCTCAACCACTTCTTCACATAGAACTTCATTTATGTAGTTTTTAAATTGCTCAATGGGTAAATAGGTATTTGTAAAATTTTGAAAATAGGCAATAAATTTTTTTGCTTTATATTTTTTATAGATATAGTCCATGTTTGTTCTTAGTTGCTGCTTTACAGTGATGTCTTGACATAGGCTTTCAAAGCCAGCCCCCTCGTCTCCACAAAATATACACCCTCCTTTATTGGACTCTCCTACCCGATTTGGGCAGGTTACAGGAAGATTTAGAGGAATTTTGTATACCTTTTCTCCATACAATCCTCTCAAATAGTCAGAATATATTCGATATCTATTTTTCTTCTCCATTCTTTTTCTCCTCTATTCTTTATAGGCTGCCATTAAGCTATTATTATTCTATCCCCTTTTTACTAAAAAGAAAATAACCTTTGTCTAAGTCATATAAAATGGGAATGCATCTAAAGTAAGATGCATTCCCATTTTATATGGCATTTTTCTTTAATTTTATTGGAACAATTTCAAATTCAACTTCATTGTCCAAACGTTTTCCTAGACTATTGACGATATTATTCTCATCAGTATTTTCCTTTGATTCGCCGAGTACAATTACATCTATCTTATTTTTTTCCGCCAGTTCTTTTAGAGTTTGTAGTACATCTTGTGCCCGTACCACTGTCAAATTAGCCCCGTAGGATTTAGATTTTTGAAATAGATATTCTAAAGCATCTCCTTCTCTTGTTTTGCCAAGGAAATTCCACCCCTCTTTGGCTACATGAATTACAAATAATTCTCCATCATATTGATCCCTCAACTCGGCCCCTCTTTGTATTAATCTTTCACAAGTTTTCTGTTGAGTAACACACACCATAACATTTTTTATATGCTTCATTTTGAGGCCCCTTTCATCTATAAATCATTTCACTGTTCAAATTTATACCCTGATTTATATGATTTACTCTTTTATTTTTACTGGTCCAAGTTCAATTCCATTATACTACATTGGGCTACTGCTTGCTACTAAATCGGAAGTATTATACTGCATACATAAAATGAACTCCCAAAAGGGAGTTCTAGTCTATACAAGAGCAGCTAATAACAGCATTTCTTCATTATCATTATAAATTCTATCAAATTCTGTTATTGGTAAAGGATTTACTCCCCTTCCTACTTCTATGGTATATCCCGGTCTTCTATATTCTTTGATAAACCAGTCCTTATATCCTGCATAGGAAGCTATTCCTACAGGTTCTGCCAGTAGATATCCACTGACCTGGGAGAACAGTTCTCCGATTCTTCTTGCCACAGGAGGAGCCATGTTTTCATAATTCCAAAAAATAACCTCACCTTGACTATGATAAGCCATCACCAATCGGAAATTATGTCGTCTTGTAAAATTTACAACAGCTCTGCTTTCTGGTTCAGATTCTGGATAAGGCCCTCCATATCTAGTGGGTCCAGGACCATAAACCCCATAAATAGGTGCTGTCTGTCTGGACAATTCCCATGAAGCATCATAATTATGGTTTAAATCTACTCCTCTTATATTGGCTTGCCAAACTCTAGAAAAATCCGTTCTTCCATAATTCCATTCGATTAACTGTCGATAATATGGATTATTGGGCTGAAGTCCATTTAATACTAAATCAACCCCATCGGGATTCACCATAGGAATAATGTAAATAGAACTTTGATTCCATATATTGGCTATATCATAACCCCTGATTGAACCGCCTTCTGCATAAGCCCTTAAAAAATTTTCTGCAAATTTCATGAGTAAAGGTGTCGTAATCCACTCTAAGGAGTGATGAGAACCATTGTAAAAAACCTGATTGGGTCCACGCCCTATCCGAATGTAATAAAGATTTCTTCCCAATACACTTCGGCCTGCAACACCTACCTCTAAAAATGGATATCTTCCTTGTAAGCCTCTGATATCTCGCTCCATAATGTCATAGGTATAATCAATATTTGTATCTACTACATCAATACCATAGGGTATTATGATTTCCTGCCCTATCGTCAATAGATAGGGATTAATCCCAGGATTTGCTGCTACAATTCTATTTACACTTGTATAATACCTTCTGGCCAACATATAGAGTGTATCCCCTGAGCGAATTGTATGTCTGTCATATCCTAACAGCAGCCTTTCTAAAAGGCGATGGGTATTCGGTCCAATAATACCATCGGCTGTTAGATTGTTATCCCTTTGAAATTGAATGACTGCCTGCTCTGTTTGGGAGCCAAAAATCCCATCAATTGGACCGGGACTATATCCAATCCTCCTTAATAAGGATTGGATCTCCATCACGTCTGTTCCTCTGGACCCTAAACGTAATGTTCTCAATGCTACCACCTCCACCACCGCGTACTACTATCATACTATCCTTCCTATATAACTTTGGTGATTGTATCTATTTAAGAAAATTCTTTCTGATTTTATAGTATAAACTTTGAAATATGCTATACTAACTAATGAGAGTCCAATAGGAGGAGATCGAAGATGAAACGCTATAGTAAGGTTATACAAATGAGTGGCTACTATTTTACAAAGGAATTTGAGAAGAAAAAACATCATAGGAATAAGGTAAGAGAAATAAAGGAAGATACTGTTGCAAAGTTCTTTCTAGAAGGAGATACTGAAATACTCGTTTATTTTGAAGAAAGTGACAGAGAAGTGCTCATTACCTTAGAAAGCGATCCCAAAGATATCAAAAAATATTTGGGCGATAAATTTTTATTAAAATAAGCTGACCCTTTGGTCAGCTTATTTGGTAAAGCCTAAAAATATTTTTTTATGGGCAGGACTGCTGTCCTCTGTCTCATAAATATCTACATTTGTTATTTCCCAGCCTTCTCCATTATCAAGATGAAGACTTGAGAAAATCAAAACTTCCATAGGTTCTTCAATTTTCTGTCCATTGATTTCTTGACGATATTTAGCCCGCAACCTTAGCTGAGCATGAACATTATGGGTTTCCTCATCAAATGCAATCCCCGTATCTTTGATTTCCGTAATCTTCACTTCAGATAGGATTTTTTGTTCCTGTACAATTTTTTTGTTTTCATCATAGTTATCAAATAGATAAGCTAGTCTAAAATTTAAAGCAAAGGCCAATCCATATCGACTGGGGTCGTAGTGATCGTAATGAAAGCTTTGCCAGTTTTCAAAAACCCAACTTACTGTCTCAATCATTTCTGTTCTTAAATCCTCCATATCTTCTTCTTCACTATTTTCAACTGTAGATCCCATCACTGCACCTGTAAAGCTATTAATCATATAAATTCGATTTACTTTCTCCCTTTGTCCCCCTATCGTAATTTGCCAATAGGGTTCTTGTTCTGTAGGCTCTTTGGCTTCCTTTACTTCTACTACGATGCCACCTTCCATCTTTTCTCTAATCTCTGGCAGGTTCATGACGTTTTTTATGGCATCTTCCTTTGTTATGGGTTTTAAATCTCCAGATTCTTGAATAGCTGGATTCAAGTTTGTTTGATTGCTGCAACCTGCAAGTATGAATATAAATAGTATGAAAAAAATGATTCCTTTTCTTCTCATAGTCCTCTCCTCGCAAATCTTTATAATCATTTTATTCTATATTAAGAAATAAAAATCCTCCATAAATGACTTTTTTCATAATAAAAAAAGCCTTCTTTAATTTTCAAAAGAAGACTTTTTTATCCATTACAGCCTTGCTACATTAGCGGCTTGTGGTCCACGATCCCCTTGGATAATTTCAAATTGAACTCTCTGACCTTCTTCTAAACTCTTAAAACCTTCACCAGTAATAGCTGTATAATGCACGAATACATCAGGCTCTCCTGGTACTTCAATAAACCCAAATCCTTTTTCATTGTTAAACCATTTTACTGTTCCTTCCTTCATTGCTTAAATGCCTCCTATACCTTTAAAGATAAAAATTCAAGTTTTTGCTTGATTCTAGTATAACCCTGTTTGCAAAAAATAAACCTATATTAGAAAATAAAATGAGCTCTTACTGCATATGGAGGCAGCTTTCTCTATTGATTCTTTAATGAAAATTCAACAACATCTATATTATTCTTAATGCTGAGTATTTTTTTTACATAACATACTTCAAAATTCAACAAGTGAGATTGTAAATCGATATTTCTTAGTAAATGAACGGTTGCAATCTCACAATTATTTTTTTTGCAAAAGCGAAGCAGTATGCCTCTAACCAATGGCAATTGTATTCTTGAAATCCCTGCTCTTTCTAACTCTTGAAAAACCAAATTCATACTGCGGTTGGATAAATCAATGAAAATATCCATATCTTTAGTAACTTCATCTTCTTTTAAAATACGTATTTCATAATCAGACTCAATCATCAAAGCACCATAACTGTATACCATAAGTTTTCCTTTCTAAGCTTTCTCTATGGATCCAAAACGTAGCCTCTTGCCCTATTTTATACCACCCTATATTTTTGCAGTTCTTGAGGTAAATTGTCAGTTTCACAGTGTATGGAGAGTATAAAATCTATCCTATGATTTAAGGAAAGCGTTTCGATATCCGCTATAATACCATATGCCTTATCCATGCTAAGATCGGCTATCTTTAAAAGGCCATCAATAAAAATGACCTCAATATCATGATCTGCCGCAATAATCCCACATAAAAATCCCCTGAAACTTTTTTCATCGTTTACAGGATACTCATGTAGACTAATGAAGCGTACATGATGATTGAGGTCATACATGTGTCGGTTATCATCATCTAGAAATACTACATTCCCTTTGCCGCTGCTTACACATTGATTGGCCATCTCAATCATTATTTTGGTCTTTCCAGTGCCTTTTCCTCCGGTAATTAACTTAACCATTTTAATCTCCTCCTTTGGAATTGTTGAGCATGAGGGTAACTGTATATTCAATTCATTCTATATTATGATACATAAATTCTCCAACTTTTTTGAAAGTCCTTCTATACTCATAACATTTTATGAATTGAAATCAACAAGCATTCCAAAAGATTATTTATTTCTACTTTGCTCCAGCATATACCTTCTCCGCAGTTGTCCACAGGCGGCATTGATATCACTACCCAGTTCTCTTCGTATAGTAGCTTCTATTTTTCTCTGCTTTAGAATTTGTTGAAACCTTTTAATCCTTTCTTTTGCAGCTGTTTGATATTCTCTTTCATCCACCCTATTGAGAGGAATAAGATTCACATGACAGAGCAAAGAACCCAATAATTCTACTAGTTCATAGGCATGCTTCTCTCTGTCATTGACATCCTGTATCAGTGCGTATTCAAAGGTGATCCGCTTGTTGGTTTTTTTTGTATAGTAGTCACATGCCTTCATTAAATCTGCCAGGGGATATCGTTGATTGATGGGCATCATCTCTTTTCTCAAAAGATCGTTGGAAGCGTGAAGGGATATAGCCAAGGTTATTTGAGGTTTTTTATCTGCTAAATCTATTATCTTTGGTACAATACCACAGGTAGAAACGGTGATATTTCTCAAACTCACATTCAATCCATCGGGATGATTGATGATATCAAAGAACTTCATAACCTCCCCATAGTTATCGAAGGGTTCTCCGCTTCCCATCATTACGACATTTGATATTCTCTCCCCTACATCCTGTTGTACGGTTAAGACTTGATCCAATATTTCCCCTGCTGTAAGGTTGCGTATAACGCCTTCTAGAGTAGATGCACAAAAAGTGCATCCCATTCTACAACCAACTTGGCAGGATACACATAATGTATTACCGTATTCATAACGCATTAGCACACTTTCTATGATATTCCCGTCATCCAAGAGCAACAGATATTTCCTTGTACCGTCTACCGATGATACCAATTTGTCCGCAATGCTAATTTGTCCGATATATGCTTTTTCTTGCAACTTCTCTCTCAAATTTTTTGATAAGTTACTCATCTCTTCAAAGGAAGATATACCCTTATGGATCCATTGATAAACTTGCTTGGCACGGTAACCAGCTTCTCCAATTTCTTTGAAGAAGGATTGAAGTTCTTCCAGTGTACATCCTTTTAATTCTTTCCTTCCTTCCATCGTCCTATCTCCTTTTTCTACTGCAAAAAAACTTAGAATGCACTCCGAGACTATAGATATTCTTCCCTTTTATTCTGAATTCCTTCATAGGTGCTTTTTAATTCTCTCATATGTACTGCAATTATTTTCTGAAGATGTTCTTCCATGCCTTCTTGGGTATCCCTAAAAGGAAACGTCACCTCCCAGACAGGATTGTGGGTTTCTTCTATTTCTTCTATGCTTTGAATTAAATCTCCATAAACTTCCACATCATAATAATCATAGACCGCATTATATTCCCAATCTTCTAAATCTTGCGCTGTAGTTAATTGAAGATGTACTTTCTTCTCTCCATTATCTGTTAGATAGATTTTTTCTACCAATTCTCCGCCTTCAGCAATTCGATAGCTTCCAATCTCTCCCATTAGATAGCCGGTATCCTTTTCTTTTTCCATTAACATCAATACAACAGGTTCCATGGACAGCCCCCTATTCTACATCGAAATATGAATCATATTCTTCAAGTACTCGCTCAAACTCATCATCATCTTCAACCACCACATATTCTTCTTTTCCATCCACTTCTACGATTTTATATACATAGGCATCTTCCTCGTCTCCAATAGGTGCCAATAAAGCATATTGATTGCCCTCCAGTTCAATCACTTCAACCAGCTCAAAATCAACCTTTTCTCCGCCCTCATCATAAAAACTAACAATTTTTTTATCTGTCATCTTTACAACCCCTTTTCTTTTATTATTATAACGCTAGCTTTCTTTTAAAGTATTTCAAGTTTTCTCACGTTTTATGAATTGATTTTTATTGCTGAAAATACCTTCCCTAATAGATAAATATATTGTACGTAAAATAGAAATAAAAAAAGCCCCTAATGAATAGGAACTCAAAAACTAGGAGCGATAATTGGTAAATTGTAACTCAACACCAAAGTCTTTTCCTTTTAGCATTTGTATGACTTCCTGTAGTACATCTTTATCTTTAGCTGTAACTCTGACCTGATCATCCATGATTTGAGCTTGTACTTTTAATTTTGAATTTTTAATGGCTGCAACAATATCTTTTCCTTTTTCCTTAGATATTCCTCTTTGAATCTTGATGATTTGTCTTGCCATCCCACCGCCTGCAGTTTCTATTTTCCCATAATCTAGGGATTTCAGCGGTATATTTCGTTTTACCATCTTTGTTTGAATAATGTCAACAACATTCTTAATACGAAATTCATCTTCAGCTGTTACCTTAATCTCATCCTTATCCAACTGTATTTCTGCTTTGCTGCCCTTAAAGTCATATCTTTGAGCCAATTCTTTTTTTGACTGGTTCACTGCATTATCCACTTCCTGCATATTTACTTCTGATACCACGTCAAATGAACAATTACTTGCCATAGTACCCCTCCTTCTATGGAAAATATTACACATTACTTATTGTATTAGATTTTGCCCTAAAATACAATCATTATCCCTATAATCCATCCCTAGAAATAAAAAATCTATTAGATTTTTTGAATTATCTAATAGATTTTTTATCTTATCATTATTTTATTCATCAATAAAATTTGCTGATGTATTCATTTTCAAGTTCTGCCATTCTTTCATGCATCATCTCTTCATCGGTTTCCATTTTTAACTCTACATGAATTTTGTCTCCTACATGGGCTCCCATAGGAATAATCTCTACAGGTACTACTACTTTGTAATTTTTCTCTGTAAGAATTACCGCCATATTATTCTCAATTTGTTGAAGGACAGCTATCATAATTTATTTCTCCTTTACAGTTTATTTGTCTTTATTTTATCTCACTGGAAATAAATATATGTGGTCTGTCACATGAAAGGTAAAAAAACGCACACAACTGGTCAATGATAATACATTAGCTTCATGATTATAATCCAATTCCCTGGCGAAATTCCTTCACATAGGTTCTACTAACAGGAATCTCATCTTCACAATTTTTCATACGCAGCATGAAAGTATTATTAAACCAAAGTTGAATTTCGTCAATGTTTTCAAGGTTTACAATATAAGCCCGATGGGTTCTCATAAATTTTTCTGGTGGAAGCTTTAATTCCAATTCTTTTAAGTTCAGCTGCACTAAGTAACGTCCTGATTCCGTCATAATGACACTCTGTCTCCCGTCAACGGTTAAATAAAGAATCTGCTGAAAATCAATAATTTTAATTTTTTCTTGATCCCATACAGCTATTTTATCTGTCAGCTTTAAATTACCAAGGGTAGACAATGCTCTTTGCTGATTCATTTCATCCATATTTTCTTTGTGTCTATAGCTTTGTCGCAGTTTCTCTATCGTCTTATCCATCCGTTCTTCGTAAAAGGGTTTAAGAATATAATCCACGGCATTTAGTTCAAAGGCTCTTACAGCATATTCATCATAACCCGTTGCAAAAACTAAATATGGACAATAGGGCCTTTTCAATAACTGATAGGCTGTCTCAATACCATCTAAATGGTTCATATGTATATCCAAAAATAAAATATCGGGCTTTAGCATTTCTGCCAGTTGCAATGCCTCTTCTCCATCATAGCCTTCTCCCACAATCTCCACATCGGGATACTTCCCTAAAAGAAACTTGATTTCATTTACCGCTGGAATCTCGTCATCTACAATAACAACTCTCATAGTCATGCTCTCCTTTACGATTCTATCGGTATTTTTATGGTAACCTTTGTTCCTTGATAAGGTGTGCTTTCAATAACCAGGCCCGAATCCTCTCCATAAAGCCCTCTTAGACGTTTATCTACATTTTTAATTCCAATTCCTGAATGAGTAGAATTATCGACTAAAATACTTTGAACTTTTTCCTTTGCCATACCCGCTCCGTTATCCTCAATAGAAATGAGGAGCTTCCCATGTTCTCTTCGTGCAGCAATGGTTATAATACCCCCTTTTTTTTGCGGAAGTAGACCATGCTTTACTGCATTCTCCACAATAGGCTGGATAATCAAAGGTGGCAGCTGACACTGAATATTTTCTTCTATATTGTAATTTACTTTCATCTTGTGGCCAAATCTTGCTTCTTCAATAGATAAATAGGATTTTATATTCTTTATCTCTGTATCAAAGTCAATAAAATCTTCAAACTTCTGGAGATTATTTCGAAAATAATTTCCTAGATGGATGAGCAGTTTCCTCGCTGTGTCTACATCGGTTCGAGTGTAAGAAACAATTGTATTTAAAGCATTAAACAGAAAATGAGGATTTATTTGAGCTTGAAGTGCCCTTAGCTCTGCCTTTTCAAGCAGTCGCTCCTTATTATCAGCTTCACTGATTTCTAATTGTGTAGAAAAGAGCTGGGCTAGACCTAGTGCCAATTGGATATCTACAGAAGTGATACTGTCTTCCCTATCCTTGTAGAGCAGCAAGGTTCCCACCACCCCATGATTTTTTTTTAGAGGAACCGTAATAGCAGCCATCAACTCACAGTCCCTATTCCGACAGCCTATTTCTTGTTTTGATTGGGAAATAGTATATTCCCCAGTCTCTAGGACATACCGGGTACTTTGATTCATAATTTTGTCCATAGGCCGATGGTGATCAATCCCCACTCCTTTATGGGCTAGAATCAGTTCTCCCTTTGTGATGGCCACTGCAGAAATCCTTTCTACCATATTATAGATAATCTCAACAGTTTTCTCAGCATTCTCTACTTCCAGACCATGGCGTAGATAGGGTAATGTTTTATTGGCAATGTCTAGGGAAAGTTGTGCTGTCATAGCACCAATCTTATCTTGTTCCTGAAAAATATTATCAAGGATGGAAATAAAGATCGCTACGCCTAAAGAATTAACCGCTATCATAGGAATAGCTATAATGCGAATCAATTCTATTGCAGCTTCATAAGGCTTCGATAGAATTAGAATTGATATGAAAAGAAAAATTTGACAAATTAATCCCACAACAAATCCATAGGTTCCTTTGTTTTTCCTCTTTAAAAAATGAGGATTTAAATAGCCGCTAAAGACACCGGCTGCTATAGTGGTCATGGCGCTGGCTGGTGCTACGTATCCACCTATATACAATCTATAAACAGCTACTACCATACTGGTACCTATTCCAACCATAGGTCCTCCCAGCAAGCCGCCTACTACAATACCTGTAATACTACTATTTGCAAGAGCATTTTTTATAGGGATTCCATAATAGGTTCCAACAATACCAAATATTGAAAAAATGATAATTAAAAAGATTTGATCTTTTCTGCTAAGATGTTTCTTAGTCAGTACATTCTTAAAGAGTTGTATCTTCGATACTAAAAAAGCTATCACTAGGATTACTGACACCTTGTTTGTTAATTGAAGGATTATATTCAGTATCAATGGCCTTTCACATCCCCTCATTACTATTTTATCATATTTTTAATATTCAGAATATGGAAGTCTTTATATTTCTTTGTACAAGAAAACAGGATCAAAGCTGATCCTGTTTTCTTATTTTATCGTAAATTCTCTTCAAACATAGTAATTGGATATTTTACTTTTAGCTCAGTTGAGTATTCAACAACCTTTTCGTTCTGTTTATTCTTCTCCAAATAGCTTATTATCTGTCCCTTTACCTGGTCAAAGGAAATAGTAGAAGCTGGTTTTCTATCTTCCACCTTGATAATGTGATAACCGAACTGCGTTTTTACCAAATCACTGACTTCTCCTACTTTTAAATCAAAGGCTGCCTTTTCAAATTCGGGTACCATTTTTCCTCTTTCAAAATATCCTAGATCTCCGCCCTGAGCTCTTGAAGGGCATTCTGAAAGCTCTCCGGCTACTGCTTCAAATTCTTTACCATTTTTTATATCTGCTAAAGCTGTCTTTGCAGCCTCCTCATCATGGATGAGAATATGCCTTGCCCGTAAAGTATCCTGCTGTTGAAATTGAGCTGGATGAGCTTCATAATAGGCTTTTGCTTCTTCTTCACTAGCTGTAACATTTTTTAACAACTGATTAATGGCATATTGTTTTAACAAATTTTCTTTTAATACTTCTAGTTCTTTCTGATAAGCTTCATTTTCTTCCATGCCTTTATCTTTCGCATCTAAATAAATTAGTTCCTGCATGATCATTTCATTCAGAAGATATTTCTTTCCCTCAATACTATTGAATTGAGCAGACTGTTCTTTCGGTGCATATTTTAAGGCTATCTTTAGGTCTTCCTGAGTGATTTCACTATTTCCTACCTTTGCTAAAATCTGATCTTCCATTATATTTCTCCTTTAGAAAATATTTTCCTCATCATATCATAAGATAACTCCGCTGTCTATGAGATGCAGGAATTCTTTCTGTAAAAATATCCAATACCTTTTTATTTAAATTGCTTCAATACTAGTGTAGTTTCTTTTTTTGGAGCTTTACTATATCTCTATAAAATGTAAGCATACACCCAGCGGTTGTTCTCTGTGCTAAAGGAAGGGAGCACTTGGCTGTTCGAAAATATCGCAGTTCTGCATTTGGAATCATCTTAAATTTTTTATGAATTTTCATGGCAATCCTTGCATTAAATCGAATGTACTCCTCTATACTATCTAAACAGTAGGTGCCTTTTTCTGCCTTTAGCGCTTCTGTATACTCATAAATCCTTTTTACAAAATTTTCATATTGTCTGTGATTGTCTAAAAGTTTAATATTCGCATGCTGAGGAATGGTCATATCCTGAATGATGTGCATGGCTGCCCCAAGATAAAAGAGTGATTTTTCTGGTTCTGCTAGTTCCCAAAGCTCTAAGGCTTTTTTATAGTATCCTATCCCTAATTTCATTGCATTTCCTGCCCCATACATTCCTCTTTTAATATAGGGATTATAAAAATGGCCACTGCTCTTAAAGTCTTGATCGGCCCAGACAGCGCCATCATTGATATCCATAATATAAGTTCCAAAAAATTCATAAGCTTTTATATGTCCATCCTGCTTTAATATCTTTAGGGCTTGAATGTTGATAAATTTGTGGACCTTGCATTGTGTTTTAATTACAGCTCTCTTTAATGGATTTAAAACTAAGAAAGAAGTCTTCAGAATACTCCCATAGGCATTTTCCAGTAATTTCATTTTCTCACCTTCACATATTATTTACACTTTAGTATTTCATTTTTCCAAAAGAATAGCCAAAAAACTTTTAATGCTATAGAAGTTTTTTGGCTATTCTTTTGGGTTTACCATATGTTAAAATTGTCATATAATAGGTGGTGTCTATTTCTATTACTGTACTCTCAGGAGGTATCTATGCCCTATAAGAAGCAGTTGTTCCAGTCTCTTTTACTGTTCTTTACTCTTTTATTTATTTTTATTGAGTGGAAAATTATAAGAACGCCTTATTATGAAAAACCATCGCCAGCCGATACCATCATCGTCCTTGGCGCTCATTTGTGGGGAGATCAACCTAGCCCTCTTCTTCAATATCGTCTAGACAAAGCAATCGAATTGTATGGTATGGGTTATGCTGCAAACATTATTGTCAGTGGTGCCCAGGGTGATGATGAAATAACTACAGAGGCAAAGGCCATGGCAGCCTACTTGGTACGCCACTATATTCCCGAAGAAAACATCTATTTAGAAGAACAGTCCTATAATACCTTTCAAAATTTAAAGTTTAGTAAAGAAATTATGGACAAGGAAGGCTTTGAGGATGCAATCATCATTACAAACACCTTTCATTTGTATAGATCTCTTCGAATTGCAAAATATTTATCCATCCCTGCCACTGGCAGTGCCGCGAAAATACATCCCTTGTGGAGCCTTAAACTAAAATACTATACAAGAGAGTTCTTAAGCGTGCTTAAATTCCTTGTACTTCGGAGTTAGAATCCTATTATTTCTCCTGAGTTTTTATATATGTTTCCCTTTTTCTCTAAGGTAGTTTTTTAATTTATCTACCGAGGTATTCATAATCAAATCCTCAGGCATATCGATTTGGCGAAAGATCTCTAAGACCGTATCAAACTTCCCTATGTCATAGCTGATGTGGGCATCACTGCCCACTACAAGCCTACAACCAATCTCTTTAGCCTTTTGAGCAATGGCAGTACAGTTATCTTTACTTCCCAATCTAACTTGAAAAGAGCTGTTATTAATTTCTAGCAATACATTTTTTTCCTTGGCTGTAAGGACAACTTTATCAATATCTATAGGATACTTAGGATTGCCAGAATGTCCGATAATATCCACGTAAGGATTGGACATGGCACCAATTAAGGCATTGGTGTTTTCTTCCACTGTGCCTGGTTCAATACAAGGTTCATGGAGGCTTGCAATTACTATGTCCAACCTCTGGAGCACTTCTTCTGGTAAATCAATTCTTCCTCCATAGTCCATAATATTGGTTTCTGCACCTCTTAATATTTCTATATTATTGATTGTTCTGGGGATAACCTTTAAATTTAAAAAGTGGTAAAGGTGACCTGCTCCAGGCATACTGGGAGCATGATCTGTTAATGCTATCAAGTGCAGTCCCTTATCCTTTGCACTTTGTGCCATTTCCTGTATTGTACTGTAGGCATGGCCACTTGAAATGGAGTGACAGTGGGTATCTAGAATTAATTCCATGAAGATGCCTCCTTTCTATTTCATAGAGAGCCTTTTTTCCAAATCCTCTCGTAAAGTATCATATCCTGGTTTTCCTAGCAAAGCAAACATATTTTTTTTGTATTCTTCCACTCCTGGTTGGTCAAAGGGATTGACGCCTAAAAGATATCCACTCATTCCACAGGACTTTTCAAAAAAATATACCATCTTTCCAAAGTTATATGCATCTATTTGGGGTATTCGAATGACCAGGTTGGGTACAGCTCCATCGGCATGGGCCAAAAGGGTACCCTGAAAGGCTTTTTGATTAACATCATCCATCGTCTTTCCACTTATAAAATTTAATCCATCCAGATTATCAGAATCCTCTAAAATCTCAATCTCTTCCCTTGGCTTTTCTATATACAATACAGTTTCAAACATGTTTCTTGAACCATCCTGCAAAAACTGGCCCATAGAATGTAGATCTGTAGAAAATCCTACGGATGCAGGAAATATACCTTTTCCATCCTTTCCTTCACTCTCACCATAAAGCTGCTTCCACCACTCTGTAAAATATTGCAAAGCTGGCTCATAGGCAGCTAGTACTTCTATGACTTTTCCTTTCCTATGAAGTATATTTCTAAGGGCTGCATACTGATAGCAGGGATTTTCACTTAACACAGGATTTTTATACGCTTCACAGGCCTCCTGTGCACCCTTCATGATTTGACAGATATCAATTCCAGCTGCGGCAATAGGCAATAATCCAACAGAGGTCAATACAGAATAACGTCCCCCAATATCATCAGGTATTATAAAGGTCTCGTATCCCTTTTGTTCAGCCAACTTTCTAAGGGCTCCCTTACTTTTATCCGTAATAGCGTAAATTCTTTCATTGGCCTTCTCTCCGTATTTTTCTTCCATATAAGCTCTCAACAGTCTAAAGGCAATAGCTGGTTCTGTTGTGGTACCCGATTTGGAAATAACACAAAGGCTAATATCCTTCCCTTCAATTGCATCCATGAGGTGCTTATAATAAGTGCTGCTAATATTTTGCCCTGCAAAAAAAATTTGTGGTCCTTGTCTTTGTTCTCTTGAAATGAGATTGTGGAAAGAGTGTCCCAATAGTTCGATAGCTGCTCTAGCTCCTAAATAAGAACCCCCAATACCTATTACAATTAACACTTCAGAATTATTTTGAATTCTTTTTGCCGCTCCTTGAACCCGCTCAAATTCATCTTTATCATAAGTATTTGGATAATCAACCCAACCTAAATAATCGCTCCCTGAGCCAGTTTTATCGTGAATCATTTGATGGCTTTGTAAAATCATTTGCTCTAAGTGGATCCATTCATGTTCATGAATATTGGCTTTTCTATAATCTAACATAATTTTTTCCATACTACGGCCTCCTTTTCTTTATCCTATCACTACTTTACTGTTTCCATTCATAGGAATCAAGCAAAAATCGGAAAAATATTCCTGAAATCTATACTTTCTTATTACCAAATAAAAAAGAGATCCCCCTTAGAATCTCTTTTTAGCATTCAACCCTTACCCTAAAAATGCAGCCCCAATGATTCCTGCATCATTTCCAAGTTGGGCTAGAGCAATATCTCCATAGTTCACATCTTTACAGAAAACTCTTTTGTGCACAGCTTCCCGCAAAGGATTTAGCAGCAGATTACCCGCCCTTGATATCCCGCCCCCTATAGCAATTCTTTCAGGATCTAGCAAATTGTATATATTGATAATTCCTGTAGCTAAATAATTTACTGCTCTTTCCACCACTTCTGCTCCTAAGGGATCACCCTTTTGTGCTGCATCAAATATTACTTTGCCATTGATATCTTCTAATTTATTATTCACACTATGTAAAATTTCTGTATCTTTAACACCTTCATGAATTCTTTTCTGTGCATACCGAATCATCCCTGTGGCTGAAACAAAGGTTTCTAAACATCCATTTTGACCACAATTACAACTATAGAAGTTTTCTCCCACGATCATATGTCCTATTTCGGAACCTGCACCATGGCTCCCACTATATACCTTATTATTTATAATAATACCTCCACCTACACCAGTTCCGATGGTCAAAAATACTGAATTAGACAATCCCTTGGTAGATCCCGATATACTTTCAGCTAAAGCAGCTACAGTTGCATCATTTTCAACATAAACAGGTCTCTGAAAATGGATTTTTATTTTTTCTCCTAAAGGAATATCATACCAAAAAAGATTTGTGCAGTAGATTACTCTTCCTGTAACACTTTCAGACAAACCAGGAATGCCAATACCAATTGATTGGATATCTTCTATGGGCAATCCCATTTGAGCCAGGACACCTTCAATTTGCTCAATGATATCTTGAATAATGAGCTCATAACCTCTACTGGGATTGGTTGGACGGATATTCTGGTATACTATTTCTCCCTTTTGATTCACTGCTCCAACCTTAATATTGGTTCCACCTAAATCTACCCCAATTAACATTTCAATTCCCCCTATACGTTGAAACTCAAAGCAACTTACACTTATTATAGCATAGGTATTTAAGATATAAAACCATTTCCATGGTAAACCAAACCATAAATGGACACATCTGGATTCTTTAATATCCTCTATCTAAATCTACCAGATTCAATAGGGGTTGGCCCTTTGGATAGCGCTTTAGATTCTCATAGATTACTTGATATCTTCGTTCATTTCTCATTTCAGAAATCCAAGAATTATGGGATGTAAGAATTACATTATCCAAATCCCATAGGGGACTCTCTGGCGGTAAAGGCTCTGTTTCAAAAACATCTAAAGCAGCTCCCCGGATTTTTCTTTTCTGCAACCCTTCAATGAGGGCCTTTTCATCTACAATGCTTCCCCTCGATACATTAACAAAATATACGCCTTCAGGCATAGCTTCAATTCTTTCTTGATTCATCAGATGATGGGTTTTTTCTGTATAAGGTATAGTCAATACGACGATATCACTTTGACCCAGGACTTGATCAATTTCTTTAATAGAATAACAGGTATCAAAGTATTCAGCTCTTCGTCCTTTTGTATTTACTCCAATAAGTATAGTACCAAATCCCTGTAGTCTCTTTGCTGCCTCATGGGCAATTGTACCTGTCCCAATAAAGCTGATGGTTTTTCCATAGAGTTCCAATATCTCCGTATCCATCTTCCATTTTTTTTGCCCTTGATTTTGGTATAGGCCTTTGCTGTTTTTCAACATTTCCAATATCTTTAGTACGATCCACTCTCCAATGGGAATACTATATCCTCCTTGATTATTAGAAAGCATGATATTTCTTTCCCGTACGGCCTCTAAGGGTACCTGATCGATTCCTATGCTAGAGAGCTGAATGAGTTTTAAATTTTTCATCTGATAAATATTTAATTGGGAAAAAGGATTATAGCAGACCAAAATTTCTGCATCCTCAGTGGCAGCATTTACTACCGCATCATTTTCATGGACATAAACCACCTCATAGCCTAAACGACGAATGGCCTCCATTTTTTCTTCTCCATAATCATAGGTAAATAGTACTTTCATATGCACTGCCCTCCCAGTATTTAATAGCACAGTCTATTTTCGCAGTCTGTGAGACACTCCAGAACGCTTTTCTTTTCTTTTAATGATTTCTTCCACAGCTACTGCTTTTCCCCCAATAATATCCATGGGCTTCACACCAATATTCAAGAGTTTCATCATTTTATATAACACAAATTTTTCTCTATCTCGCACAATATTGATTACTGTCCCCATTTTTTCCATTCTTCCAGTTCGACCAGCTCGGTGGAGGTAATCAATCTTGTTCAAAGGCAAATCCATATTAAAAATATGGGTGACATTTTGAAAATCCATCCCTCGGGTAAATAAATCGGTAGTTACTAAAATCCTAAGCTTTCCGCTATTGAAACTGCTAACGAGATGTTGTCTATCTTGATTTTTTGTCCTTATCTGTATCCCTCCTACAGAAAAGCCTAAGGATTTTAAGACCTTAACAAAACGATCTACATTTTCGTTTTTATTGATAAATACCAAAGATTTTTGAGGCTTCAATACTCTCAGCAATTCTTCTAAGGTCTCCATCTTTTTAGGAGTTTTACTGACAATGTATTGATGCAAAATACCTTTAGGAACTGGTTTTACTTGATCTAAATTGATTAAAGCAGGGGCCTTCATTATGGATAGCAATACTTCCTTTGCTTCCTCTGACAAGGTAGCAGAAAAACTTAGCAACTGACGCTCTTTTAGGGTGGTTTTAATAATTGCCAGTACCTTTTCTCTCAATCCCATCTCCACTATTTGATCTACTTCATCTAGGGCTATAGTAACAACACCATGCATTTTTAATTTGTTTAAACCAATAATATGCATCAGCCGCCCTGGTGTAGCGATCAATAGTTGGGGCTTTTTCTTCAGCTTATCAAGCTGTCTATTGATATCCATACCTTCCAAAATCGTATCTATTACGATATCCATATCCTTGGTAATACGTTGTGCTTCTCTTTGAATTTGGAGACTCAGTTCTCTACTCGGTGCTAAAACCAGCATTTGCAGTTCTCTTTTTTGAGGCTCTATCCGTTGGATCATGGGCAATAAATAGGCTAGAGTTTTTCCCGTTCCTGTTCTTGCTTTTCCAATAACATCCTTTCCGGTAAGGGATAGAGGAATCGTCTCCTTTTGTATTTCTGTTGGTTCTATTATTCCAGCATTGGCTAAATTATTCATAAGCATAGGCTGTAGTTCAAAGCTTGTAAATCCATTTTTCACCGTTCATTTCTCCTTTTTATGATGTATTCGATAAGATTTTAAAAGCTCCTCTTTTCTTTTATATTTTACACTGAATAATGTTAATTATTTAGTACCTTTTTATTGTTCCTAGAATAAATTAATAGTATCAGCATTCAGAAAGAGGTGAATTGTGTGTCTTACTCAGATCGGGAATTATTGGCCAGAATTATTCGTTGTGAGGCAGGAGGCGAAGGCGAAAATGGTATGAAAGCCGTTGCCACCGTAGTAATGAATAGAGTTCGAGTAGCTTTCGGTGAATATCATCGTGTGTGTCAGGGTGACATTCAAAAGGTTATCTATCAACAAGGACAGTTTGACTGCGTGCGCAGCGTTCTGCGCGGGATCCCCAACCCTCAAACCATTTGGGCCAATCCACCGGAACAAATTCATTATGATATAGCCGATTGGGCTATGTCTGGGAATCGATTGTTTACAGTAGGATGGTCTTTATGGTATTTTAACCCATTTAGACCTGTCTGTCCCGATATATTTCCAAGAAATGGTGTAGGTTCTTTGCAAGTACGTGTAGGAGATCACTGTTTTTATAATCCTACAGAATTATACGCACAAACTTAAAAAGTAATTTTGCAATGATGATTTTATCATTATATCCTATTTAAGAAAAAAATCAATCATTCACTATATGCAATGAATGATCTATTAATTGATTGTGATGAGGAGGAGTATTATGTACTGTGATAATTATGCAAACCCTTACTATGGCGGCCAAATGCCTGCTGCCCCCACTATGCCAACCATGCCTTGGACACCTTCGGCACCCACCATCCCTACAATACCACAATTTCCAATGGCTCCCGGAATGCCTACTACACCGCTGATGCCTGGTATGATGCCTGGTATGATGCCTGGTATGATGCCTGCTATGCCTACTTTTCCAGTTCCTCCTGAAACCCCTTTACAGGATACCGCTCCAGCTCCAACAATGCCAATGGGACCCGATTTTATTCTACAGCCAGGGCCGCCTGTGCAAGAGGATATCAACTACACCCAGGGCTTTTTAAAAACCCTAATTGGTCGCTATGTTAAGATAGATTTCTTAATTGGAACCAACATGTTCATTGACCGGGAGGGAACCTTAGTAGCCGTGGGAATCAGCTATGTAGTATTGAGAGAGCCTCAAACCCATCGTTTGGTTATGTGTGATATTTACTCCGTCAAATTTGTCAACATATTGAACTAATTAAAATAGCAAAACTGCCGTAATCTGTTGCGGCAGTTTCTATTTTAAAAAAATTTCAATACTTATCTTCTTACAATACCATTCTGCATATAATCCATCCAATGGACAAAAATAGGATAGAACTTTTTATTGTCCTTTTATATACAAAGGAGCTTCTTCCCTTTATAATTGTTTATAAATATGGAATTTTGGAGGATATCTATGATCAAATATTTACGAAATATCTTTTTAACAGGCCTATTTCTGCTGGTGCCTATTTTTGTTACCCTAAGTATCATTATCTGGTTATTTAATAGTGTCGATGCTATTTTTCGAACTCCTTTAGAGCAGCTTTTAGGTTTTCCTCCTATTGGTATTGGTGTTATTCTTACGATCCTTATTATCCTTGCTACAGGATTGATTTCTACCAATTTTTTTGGAAAGAAGATCATTTCTTTTACAGAGGGTATTTTAAAAAAGATTCCTCTGGTCAATACAGTTTATATCTCTATGAAACAGTTGACTGATACAGTCTTTACAAATCAAAAAAACGCATTTAAATCAGCTGTATTGATACAGTATCCGTCTCCAGGTATTTTTGTAATTGGCTTTATCACAGCCGATTCTCCTTTAGAAATTTGCAGTAAAATACAAAAACCTATGAAAAGTGTCTTTATCCCTACCACCCCCAATCCAACCTCTGGCATGCTAGCCATGATTCCTGTAGAGGATATTATATTTTTAGACCTATCTGTAGAAGCAGCAATCAAGCTAATTGTTTCTGGTGGCATACTCCTCCCCGAGGGAGTTGAAAAACCGCCTAGAGACACAATCTAAAAGTCGTTCTCTCTGGGAGAGAACGACTTTTAGAACTATAAAATGCTTACTTTATATTTTTTAAGCCATGTATTCACTTGAATCAGGTAGGCAAAGAGCTGTGGTCCTGTCATTAATTGACCAAACCAAGGCTTATCAAATTCTATTTGATCCATTTGAATCATTGATTGCATTCGTTTTCCATCAATTATTTGATGAATAGGTTGAGAAGAATCATTGAGAATTTCTAAAAGGATTTTTTGTACCCCTGCCTTATAGCTGGGATTATGGGTCTTTGGATAAGGGCTTTTTCTTCTATATAACACATTTTCAGGCAGTATACCTTTTAATGCACGCCTAAGGATCCCCTTCTCTATATTGTCACAGTATTTCATTTCCCAGGGAATGTTCCATACATATTCCATTAGACGATGATCACAAAAAGGCACCCGTACCTCCAATCCTGTGGCCATGCTCATTCGATCCTTCCTATCAAGGAGGGTCGTCATAAACCAAAGGATATTTAAATAAAATATTTCCCTTCGTCTTGCATCCTCTGGATTTTCTCCTGGAAGCACAGGTACTTCCTCAATAGTTTCTTGATATCTCCTAGCTAAATAAGCTTCTCCTTGCAATGCCTGCTTAAACTCAGGTTTTAAATAAACCAATCGATCCTGAAGGTTCCGTGCCCATGGAAAGGTAGGATTATCCAAGGCCTCTTTGCTTCGAAACCAAGGATATCCACCAAACATTTCATCGGCACATTCTCCCGAGAGTGCAACAGTAGCATTTTTTTTGATTTCTTTGCAGAACAGATATAAAGAAGAATCTATATCTGCCATACCTGGCAGATCTTTTGCTTCTGTAGCACGCTCTAAGGCTTCTATTAACTGTGGTGTGTCTATTAGAATTCGGTGATGCTCTGTACCTAAATAGGCAGAAACCTCTTTTACCCAAAAATCATCAGAATTAGGCTGAAATTCATTGGTTTTGAAGTAGCGTTCGTTATCTACATAATCAATAGAGTAGGTATGCAGCTTTCCTATTCCTCTTTTTTTATATTCTGCTGCCGCAATAGAAGATATTGCACTGGAATCAATTCCTCCCGATAAAAATGTGCATACTGGCACGTCTGCAACCAGCTGTCTGGTTACAGCATCCTTTAAAAGCTCTCTTATCTTCTCCACAGTAGTCTCCATATCGTCCTCGTGGGGTTCGCTTTTTAAAGACCAATATTTCCACTTTTTAAGCCCATCTCGATTATATATCATACAATATCCCGGCCTTAATTCCTGCATACCACGGTAGACACCATTCCCAGGAGTCCTGGCTGGGCCCAATACAAATATTTCCGATAGACCTTCTATGTCAATCTCCGCTCTTACTGAAGGATGGGATAATATAGATTTGGGTTCCGAGCCAAATAAAAACATATCATTTTTCAGCATGAAGAATAGAGGCTTTACCCCCAATCTATCCCGGGCTAAAAATAATCGTTGCTCTCTTTCGTCCCATATTCCAAAGGCAAAAATCCCGTTTAGCTTTTGAATACAATCGGCTCCCCATTCCATATAGGAAAGCAATAGTACTTCTGTATCACTATTGCTTTGAAAGCCATATCCCTTTTCTTCCAACTCCGCCCTTAGTTCCAAAGTATTGTACAATTCTCCATTATATACAATGACATAAGGATATTCCCCACCGTAACGAATCATCGGCTGTCCTCCCCCTTCTGGATCTACAACAGCCAATCGTCGATGGCCCAATGCTGCTATTTGAGATAACCAGGTTCCCTCTGTGTCCGGTCCTCTATAGGATAACCTATTTGTCATCTCTTTAAGAATATCTGACTGTCGGGAACAGTCTCCATTCCAATCTATCCATCCTGTTATTCCACACATAATCCTTCCTCCTTGACCCACTTAATTTTGTCAAAAATACACACTTTGTCTTATTTAACTGGTAAAAGCTATAATGCATCATATTAATCAGCTAAATTTTTCGTGCTTGTCTTCTTCTTATATATAAGAAAGGGCATTCATAGATGATAAAATCCATCTATGAATGCCCTTTCTGTTCTTATCTTATTTACACAACAGCTTGATACGATAGAGATAGTATTTTTCTTCTCGAATCATATGATCGGGCATGAGGGGTCCAAAGACACCTGTTGCCTGTAAGAAACACCTTTCTCTACCTATTTTTATCTCTTCTAAAAAGAAAATAAAATCTTCGATCTCTTTTCTGACTTCTTCGTTGAAATATGTCAATGAACCATCTTGAAGTCCAGTTCTTTCGAAAATCTGATACATCTCTACTGCCTTTTTAAAAAGACTGTCAAATCTTTTTACAAAATAATCTGCTCGTTTAATCATCTTTTCTTCAGTGGGATCTAATTCTGCATTCACGGTTGAGGCATGGCCTGAGGCATCAGGCAGCCACACATTGTGCAGTCGAATATTTTCTAGTGCGCCATTGATGGGAATGGTACTTTGCACCATGCAGAGCACACGATAATATTCCATGGCTTCATTGATCATGTGATTTAAAAAAGATGGCGGCATTCCCAACTCGATTTCACAGGTCATCAGCCGATAGACAAGGATTCTTTTAAACTGAATAAAATTTAAGAGTGCTGTCATATTTCTCTGTATTAGATTTGCTTCATCCATGGGTGCGCTATTGGAATCCATCCCTTTAACCTCATGGTGCAAACGCTCAAAAAGCTGCATATAGTATTGTGTTTGTGCTATGTACTCCACTTCCTTTGGAGACAGGTTGGTGAATTGAAACTCACTATGATCTCTCATAATTTCTGTCCAAAATAATATTTCTTCTTTAATATTTAACATAGAGTCCCCCCCTTTAAATATATGTTGTTATAGTATATGTACTACCCCTTGTCTACCTATCCTGAAAATTTTTTTATCTATTAAAAAATCTAACTTTCATAAAAGCTTGTTCCTGTTCCTTTCCATCACATATCTTATGTGGATCATAAAAACCCCCCTTTTAAACCACAATATGTCACATATAGACAAATTTCATGTATTTTCAACAAATATTATATATAATTCATTTGTAGATTTTAATGTCCATAATTTAGTTCCATAGACCCAAGATAA
>JBFNEZ010000016.1:0-36231 GCA_040797825.1 Thermotaleaceae bacterium
AAGGACCTGGATTCTCGAATTCCCTCGAGAATAGGTCCTTTTTTCGATGATCTCACCCCAATTCTTATAAATTGGGGTTTTAAAATTTTATTGAGGCAGAAAAATCGTTGCCTTCACTGTGCCTTCCAGAATATGATTCAATATATTTTTGTTTTTGCCATTGGTTAAAATCATAGGAATACCGTATTTGTTTACCTTTCTGGCAGCTTCCAGTTTGGTTACAATTCCCCCTGTACCAAAGCTATTGGAAGTCCCAACTTCTATGGTTTCAATCATCTGGTCCAAATCTGTGACCTCTTCTATTAGAACTGCATCTTCATACTCATTTGGATTTTTATTATAAAGACCATCAATATCACTAAATAGTATTAATAAATCTGCATTCCATAGATTAGCTGTTAAGGCAGCCAAGGTGTCATTGTCCCCTATTTTTATTTCCTCTACACTTACCGTATCATTTTCATTGATAACAGGAACTACTCCCTCATCCAAAAGGGTAAATAGTGTATTTCTTATATTTAATGTCCTTTTTCCACTGGAAAAGTCTTCACGGGTCAGAAGCATCTGTCCTACATGAAGTTCGTGAATACCAAAGGCTTTCCGATAGGCATCCATTAACTCTACCTGGCCAATGGCACATAGAGCCTGTTTATAGTGGAGATCTTCCTTTCTCATCCATTTTCCAATTGTTGCAACACCGGCGATTCTAGCTCCAGAAGATACAATAACAATCTGCTTTCCCAATTTCATTAAAGCATGAACTTGTTCACTCAATTCCTTTAAAAATTCTTTGTTCACACTACCATCAGCATTGGCCAAGGTATTGCTCCCAATTTTGATAACAATTTTTTTACTATCTCTCATAACATCAGCTATCATTCTATCCCTCTATTCTCTGATTTGTCCACTTCCCATCACCGTATACTTAACGGTCACAAGTTCCTTTAATCCTACAGGCCCTCTAGCATGAAATTTTTGTGTACTGATACCCATTTCTGCACCAAAACCAAATTGTGCGCCATCGGTAAAACGAGTAGATGCATTGACATAAACTGCAGCAGCATCTACTTGACGCAGAAATAAATTGGCATGATTCAGATTCTGTGTTAATATTGCTTCTGAATGTTTTGTACCATATTTCTGAATATGTTGTATGGCTTCTTCCACACTATCTACAATTCGTATAGCGATAATATAGTCTAAAAACTCTTCTTGCCAATCTTTTTCTGTTGCTTCCATTACATTGATGATTTTTCTTGTTTTGTCACAACCTCTCATTTCTACTCTTCCTTGGAAGCAGTTATAAAGCTCTTGTAAAAACCGAGGGGCGATGGCCTCATGAATCAATAGGGTTTCACAAGAATTACATACCCCTGGACGCTGTATTTTTGCATTTTCAGCAATTTTCACTGCGTTTTCTATATTTGCACTCTCGTCTATATAAAGATGACAATTTCCGATACCTGTCTCTAAAGTAGGCACGGTAGCATTCTTAACAACAAACTGAATTAACTCTTGCCCTCCCCGTGGAATAACTAGATCAATATAATCATTTAATGTAAGCATTTCTGTCACAACTGCTCTATCCACATCGTCAACAAATTCAATGACATCTTCGGAAATTTCACTTTTCCTCAAGCCTTCCTTCACAGCCTTTACAAGAGCTCTATTGGATAGAATAGATGTCGAACTGCCTCTTAACAAAATTCCGTTTCCACTTTTTAAGGCTAAGGAAAAAGCTTCAATGGTTACATTTGGCCTAGACTCATAAATAATTCCGATAACACCTAAAGGAACGGTCATCTTGCTGACTGTTAATCCATTTTCCAAGGTCCAAACTTCATTGCTGTTCCAAACCGGATCCTTCAACTCAATTACTTTATAGAGACCCTGGATGATATCATTCATTCTTCCTTCATCTAATCTCAAGCGATCAATTAGACTTTCCCTTGTTCCAGCTTCACGGGCCTTAAGAATATCCTTTTGATTTTCATCTAAAATAGTTGGCATATACTCCCTTAGAGAAGATGCAACTCGAGCCAGAGCTTCATTTTTCTTTTTTGTATCCGCAGCACTTAATATTCTTGCGGCTTCTCGTAATCTTTTACATTGCTCTACTAGTTTTGACATTATTCTTCACCTCTTTTAAAGTTTACATAAAATAATTATGTTAACCAAATTGTTTAATTTTAACAAAAAAAATCAAAAACTCTCATCCCAAAAGGGACGAGAGTTACCCGCGGTACCACCCTACTTAGCCAATAGACTCACTTAAACAGACCTTAACGCGGCCAATTCGTATGATTCATCATCATTATGCTCTGGAACGGGTTCAAAAAGCTAGTATACAAAGCTCCCACCAATACTTTGTTCTCTGAAACACATCACTTTTTTACTATTTTCCTTCATTGCATTTGCCTATTATTATTTATGCTTCATTATACATTTAAATCAAAATTCTGTCAATAATTTATGTCTAGATTATCCTCCTATACTTGGATAAATAATTCTAATATCATCCCATCCATTACGAGGCTAAAGGGGCATTTCTTGATGTCATTCTTTCTCTCTTCCATTTAACCCAATCCTATTTCACTGCCTTGATTATGGATATATCCGATTTAATGTTCTTGCAAAAGGTATAGTCTGCCGTATATGATCAATCCCACTGATCCAAGCAACAGTTCGTTCTAAGCCCAATCCATAACCTGAATGAGGCACGGTACCATATCTACGGAGATCAATATACCACTCATATATTTCTTTTGGCAAATTTTCCCCCTCGATTTTTTGTAAAAGCAAATCTAGGTCATGAATCCGCTGGCTTCCCCCAATAATCTCTCCATAACCCTCTGGAGCAATTAGATCAGCTCCTAGAATTACTTCTGGATTTTCTGGGTCCGGCTGCATGTAAAAAGCTTTCATTGCCGTGGGGAAATGAGTAATAAACACTGGTTTGTCATACTGCTCTGCAATAAAGGTTTCATGAGGAGCGCCGAAATCATCCCCCCATTGGAATTCAAAACCATTTTCCTGTAATAGTTTCACAGCATCTTTATACATAATTCTTGGAAAAGGAGCTTTAACCCTTTCTAAGCTTTCTATATTTCTCTCCAAGGTTTTTAATTCCATTTTTTTATTGTTCAACACCCGTTGAACAATATATTCAATCATTTCTTCCTGTACCTTTAAATTTCCCTCGAAATCCACATAAGCCATTTCAGGTTCAACCATCCAAAACTCATTGAGATGTTTTCTTGTTTTGGATTTTTCTGCTCTAAAGGTTGGTCCAAAGCTATATACCTTTCCAAAGGCCATAGCAGCTGCTTCTGCATAGAGCTGGCCTGTTTGTGATAGATAGGCGCTTTGTCCAAAAAAGTCTATTTCAAAGAGCTCTGTAGTCCCTTCACAAGCTGCAGGTGTGATAATAGGTGGTTCTATAAGTACAAAATCTCTTTCGTGAAAAAAGTCTCTGATGGCTCTATTAATTTCATCTCGTATCCTCAATATGGCATGTTGTTTTGGAGAACGCATCCATAGATGGCGATGATCCATTAGAAAGTCAGTTCCATGTTCTTTATGGGAAATTGGATACTCCTGTGCAAGCTCTACGATTTCTACATCCTTTACAGTTAGTTCATATCCCGATGGTGCCCTCTCATCTGCACGTACATTTCCTGTGACGATGATAGAAGATTCCTGGGTAAGGGTTTTGCATCTATCAAAGATTTCTGGAGACACTTCGTTTTTTACAAGGACCCCTTGTATAAATCCAGAACCATCTCTGATTTGAAGAAATTGTATTTTTCCACTGGAACGCTTATTGAATAGCCAGCCTTGAATGCTTACATCCTGATCAACATATTTACTAATTCTCTCTATAGAAGTATGAATTGCCATATAAACACCTCCAATATCTTTTTTAAACTTTTAAATCTACTTGAATCCCTAAGGATGCTTTATGTTTTTCTAAAATAGGCCGGATAGATTCTTCAATAAACTCTACCACTTGTTCCGAGGACCTTCCAATGAATAAACTTGGATCCATCAACTGGTCTATATCCTCCTTGTTTAATTGAAAAACCCCATCTTCCACAATACGATTTAATAAATCATTCTCTTTTCCTTCTATTTTTACCATCTTGGCTGCTTCCATTGAGTGTATTCGGATTTGCTCATGAAGTTCTTGACGATCTCCTCCTTTTTTTACAGCTTCCATTATAATATTTTCGGTAGCCATGAAGGGTAATTCACTCATAACATGTTGACGAATCACATTTTCGTATACAACCAACCCATCTGATATATTCATGCATATTCCTAGTATGGCATCTATGGCCATAAATGATTCAGGAATAGCTATTCTTCGGATAGCTGAATCGTCCAATGTTCTTTCAAACCACTGGGTTGCTGTAGTCATAGACATATTCATGGTTCCTGAAATAACGTATTTTGACAGAGAAGCTACCCGTTCACTCCTCATGGGGTTTCTCTTATAGGCCATGGCTGAAGAACCGATCTGGGTAGATTCAAAAGGCTCTTCTATTTCTTTTAGATGCTGCAATAAGCGAATATCATTGGTCATCTTATGGGTAGTTTGAGCAATACCACTCAGTACCGATAAGACCTTGTAATCAAGCTTTCTTGAATAAGTCTGCCCTGTAACTGGAAAAGTTTTTTCAAAGCCCATTTTTCTGGCGACCAGTTGATCCAGCTTTTTCACCTTTTCATGATCCCCATCAAAGAGGTTTAGAAAACTGGCCTGTGTTCCTGTAGTACCCTTCACGCCTCGCAACATAATAGTAGATAATAGATGTTCAATTTCTTCATAATCCAGCAATAGATCCATTAGCCATAGGGTGGCTCTTTTTCCTACAGTTGTTAACTGGGCTGGTTGGAAATGTGTAAATCCTAGGGTAGGGAGTGCTTTATATTGCAATGCAAATTTTGAAAGCTTATCTATACAATTTACCAACTTAGTCTGAAGCAATTGCAAGCCTTTTCGAATGACAATAATATCCGTATTATCTCCCACATAGGCACTGGTAGCACCAAGGTGAATAATCGGTTTCGCCTTGGGACACTGCTGGCCGAAGGCATATACGTGGGACATTACATCGTGTCTTGTTTCTTTCTCTCTCTTTATTGCCACTTCGTAATTAATTTCATTTTTATGTTTTTTCATTTCCTCGATCTGCTGGTCAGAAATATCCAGGCCCAACTCTTTTTCAGCCTCAGCTAAGGCAATCCAAAGTTCTCTCCATGTTGTAAACTTTGTATCTTCAGAAAAAAGCTGCGCCATTTCTTTACTAGCATATCTGGTAATTAAAGGGTTTTGATAAAGGTTCGTCAAGTATTTCTCTCCTCTCAATGACATATATATTAGTATTATACAATAATTGACTAAAGATAACAAATAAAAGGATTTTTTGAAGAATTTGTATTTTTTTAAAGCATACTAAAAGATATGGATTCCTCCATATCTTTTAGTACTCCTCATTTGAATTATTCTATTTATTTTAAAGCAGCCTCAATACGAGTCAATCCTTCCTTGATAATCTCTAGGGATGTAGCATAGGATAAACGGACATACTGATCTGTACCAAATCCAGAACCTGGGATGACAGCTACTTTTGCATGGTCTAGCAAATATCCTGCAAAATCAAGAGAACTATTGATCGTAACACCCTGAATGGTTTTTCCAAGTATTCTGGATATATTCATCATTACATAGAATGCTCCTTCAGGCTTTCTGCAGGACAACCCTTCAATTTCATTTATCTTTTGAACCATATAGTCTCTTCTTTCATGGAAGGCTTTAACCATCTCTTCAATAGGAGTCTGATTTCCTTTTAAAGCCTCAATACTCGCATACTGTGCAATTGTATTGGGATTAGAAGTAGCATGACTTTGAATACTGCCAATCACGTCTGCTATTTCCTTATTAGATGCACTGTAACCGATTCTCCATCCCGTCATAGCATAAGCTTTCGATAAGCCATTCACCACAATTGTTAAATTTTTAATTGCTTCTCCAAAAGAAGCAATACTGACATGTTTTCCTTCATAGAGTAATTTTTCATAGATTTCATCAGATATCACATAGATATCATGCTTTACAGCAATTTCTGCAATAGCATTTAACTCCTCTGCTGTATAGACTGTTCCAGTTGGATTATTTGGGCTATTGATAATCAAAGCCTTTGTTTTATTTGTAATTGCTTTTTCCAACCTATTCGGATCGTATTTGAATCCATTTTCTTCAGGTGTATCTAAAAAAACAGGTACTGCATCAGCTAATTTCACTAGTTCTGGATAACTTACCCAATAAGGCACTGGTATAATTACTTCATCTCCTGGATTGCATATGGCTTGAAGAACATTATAAAGCGTATGCTTTGCACCATTTGAAACAACAATATGCTCAGGTTTGTAGTCCAATTGATTATCTGCTTTAAGCTTATCACAAATTGCCTGTCTTAATTCTGGCAAGCCTGAAGAAGCTGTATATCCTGTAAAACCTTTTTCCAGTGCTGCGACGGCTGCATCTCTAATATGTTTTGGTGTATTAAAATCAGGTTCTCCAGCACCGAAGCTAACAACATCAATACCTTCTGCTTTCATTTTTTTAGCCTTAGCTGTTATGGCAAGGGTAACAGAGTCACTTATTTTTTGACTTTTAAAAGATAATCCTTTACTCATTCTTATTGCCTCCTGTTTTTTATAGTTATTCTTCTATTTATTCTAGGATAACATTCTAAATCCTCCATAAACTATAAAAGAATATTGTATTAAATAGTTATTTTTTATTTAAATAATTAACTGTAACACTTCCTATGGCTGGGATACCATCTATATACGCATCATGATAGTCTGACCCCCCTGTAACTATCAAATCATATCTTTGAGCTACCTCTAGATACATTCTATTTTCTAAAGGTGTGTGTTTAGTATGATATACCTCAATACCTGCAATTCCTTGGTCAATCAAATCCATTATATTTACTTTTCGACTTTGTAGACCTGGGTGAGCAAGCACGGGTATCCCTCCCGACTTTTTTATTATAAGAATGGCATCCTGGGGTGAAAGCTTAAATCGTTCTACATATGCAGGCTTTCCTTTTCCTAGAAGCTTTTCAAAAGCATTCTGCAATGTATGAACATATCCCTTATTTAACAATACTCTTGCAATATGAGGTCTGCCTATAACCCCATCTCCTGCATGTTGCAATACTTCTTCTAAGGTGATAGCATAATTATATTTATTTAAAAGTTCTATCATCTTTTTTCCACGATGCCACCGTTCTTCTTTTATTCGCCGTGTCAATTCTACCAATTCCTTATTTTTATAATCAATATGATAGCCCAGAATATGAACTTCCTCATCCGAAAGCAAGGTGCTGAATTCTATTCCCGGGATGAATTCAAAACCTTCCAAGTTCATGGCTGTCTTCTGAGCCTCCTCAATACCATCAACAGTGTCATGATCTGTAATGGCTATACCAGTAAGTCCAATACGATAAGCCCATTCTACTGCTTCTTTAGGAGTTAAAACTCCATCTGAAGCCTTCGTATGTATATGCATATCTAATCTTCTCATGATTTTTCACCTTCTTTTATCGTTCTAGCTCCTAAAATGATTTTATTCTTTTTATATCATTTCTATTTTCTCCATAAAAAAACCTGCTTCATAGCAGGTTTTTTGTTTTTGGAATATACTATCTTGGTTCCACAATTAATTTAATAGCAGTTCTCTCTTCCCCATCAATCTGAATATCTGTAAAAGCAGGGATACAAATCAAATCAACACCACTAGGAGCAACGAATCCTCTAGCGATCGCTACTGCTTTAACTGCTTGATTTAGAGCACCTGCTCCGATTGCTTGAATCTCGGCCCCCCCACGTTCTCTAAGAACGCCAGCTAAAGCTCCTGCAACAGAATTTGGATTTGATTTTGCTGATACTTTTAATACTTCCATGAATAAAGCCCCCTTTAATATTAGAAATACAGTACATAAGAATTACAAATTTTTCTTTGTTTAGTATATTCTACATGTAAATAGAAAATCCTTTTTTTTCTAATTGAGATATAAGAAAATTTCAACAAGTTTCAATATGCAAAATAAAAGAAGCCATATTGGCTTCTTTTATTTTGCATATTCAATCGCTCTTGTTTCACGAATTACATTCACCTTAATCTGTCCAGGATACTCTAACTCACTTTCAATTCTTTTTGTAATATCCCTTGCCAGATAAATAATATTATCGTCATTCATTTCTTCAGGTTTAACCATAATCCGTATTTCTCTGCCTGCTTGGATGGCAAAAGATTTTTCTACACCTTCATAAGCATTGGCAATTTCTTCTAATTTTTCTAAGCGTTTAATGTAAGTCTCCAATGTCTCTCGTCTAGCGCCAGGTCTTGCCGCTGATATGGCATCAGCAGCTGTAACAAGAACAGCTTCTATGGTTTGAGGTTCATAATCTCCATGGTGAGTAGACATAGCATGAATTACTTCACCAGATTCTTTATATTTCTTTAAAAGGTCCATTCCAATATCTACGTGAGTTCCCTCAACTTCATGATCAACTGCTTTTCCTATGTCATGTAGTAAGCCTGCTCTTTTTGCAAGCTTTACGTCGGTACCTAATTCAGCAGCCATTAAACCTGCTAAATGGGAAACTTCAATGGAATGCTTTAGTACATTTTGCCCGTAACTGGTTCTAAACTTTAATCTTCCCAATAGTTTTATCAGTTCAGGATGAAGACTGTGAACACCCGTTTCAAATGTTGCTTGTTCACCCTCTTCTTTAATAATATTATTAACTTCTTTTTTTGCTTTTTCAACCATTTCTTCAATTCTAGCGGGATGAATTCGTCCATCAACAATTAGTTTTTCAAGAGCAATTCTTGCCACTTCTCTTCGAATCGGATCGAATCCAGATAAAATCACTGCTTCAGGTGTATCATCAATAATCAAATCAATTCCAGTTAAAGTTTCTAAAGCTCTTATATTCCTACCTTCTCTCCCAATGATTCGTCCTTTCATTTCATCATTAGGAAGAGCTACAACAGATACAGTTGTTTCGGCCACATGATCTGCAGCACATTTTTGTATGGCATAGGATATAATTTCCTTTGCCTTCTTTTCTGCTTCTTCTTTTGCTTTCTGTTCAATGTCTTTGATCATAATAGCAGCTTCATGCTTTACTTCTTTTTGAATATCATTAAGAAGCAGTTCTTTTGCTTCTTCTGATGTCAATCCTGATATTCTTTCTAATTCCTCTAGTTCTTTTTGATAAAGCATATCAATTTGTTCTTCTTTTTCTCCTACTTCTTTTATCTTTTTGTTGAGTATGTCATCTTTCTTTTCTAGGTTCTCAGATTTTCTATCTAAAGTTTCTTCCTTTTGAACCAATCTTCTTTCTAGTCTTTGAATCTCATTTCTTCTTTCTCTACTATCTCTATCTAGTTCATTTCTTAGTCGATGAACTTCTTCCTTGGCTTCTAAAAGTATTTCTTTTTTAGTAGTTTCTGCTTCCTTTTCTGCTTCATTAACAATTTCTTTTGCTTTTTGTTCAGCATTGTTAATGGTACCTTCTGCAATATTCTTTCTAAAAAAATAACCTATCCCAAAGCCAATAGCAGCTCCAATCACAACAAAGGCTATAATGTAAAAAATATTAATAGGCAAACACCTCCTCTGTAAAAAGTTCAAATAAAATAAGAAAACCGAGAAGCCTCGGTTTTTAAATCTTCCACTATGTTATTATAGAGCAAAAATTTAAAAAACTTGCTAGGCCTCTTTTTATTATTCAATGATACACCATGATTTGATATAATTGTATATCTTTTTTATTTGACTGTCAAGTTGATATTGACGGCCCCCCTTCCCTTACCCCTTCACTCATCAAAGATAGCCTCAAGAGCCCTGTGTATAGTTTCAGAAGTAAAACCTTTCCTGTATAGGTAAGATTTTACTTTTATTCTTTGTTGATTATCCAATAAATACTCTTTATCTTTAAGTTTTTTTCTCAAAATTGTAATGCAATGGCCTAATTCCTCTGTTGAAGAGTCTTTTAGCGCTTGTTTAATGACCTCCAAAGAAATTCCTCTTTGTAGAAGCTTTATCTTCATCATTTCTAAAGACATGGATTTATTGGTTCCTGTTAATTCAATATATTGTCGTGCATATTCATAATCATTGACATAATTGAGGGATTTCAATCTCCCAATTATGTCAATGATTGTTTCCTCGGTAAAACCCTTCTTTTTTAAGTAGTCTACCAATTCTCTTTCTGTTCTAGCTTTTAAAGTCAAATATTTTAGGGCATGTACATAGCCCTCTTGAAAAAAATCCATCTTTTTATTCTCCTCATCCTTAATTTAATTATGAAAAAAACCCTATAAAAGGGTTTAGTTTGTGGTGCTTTCTTCATTTGCTAAAGGCTCTGTCTGCTTTGCTAGTGGAAGATTATGCAGCGCCCTTACTTTATTTTCAATTTCTAAGGCAATCTCAGAATTTTCGATTAAGAACTGTTTTGCGTTTTCTCTCCCTTGTCCAAGACGATGTTCCCCATAACTATACCATGAACCAGATTTCTTAACGATCTCCTGATTTACAGCACAGTCTAATACGCTTCCTTCTCTTGATACTCCAAAGCCGTACATAATATCAAATTCTGCTTGTTTAAAAGGTGGAGCTACCTTGTTTTTTACCACCTTAATCCGTGTTCTGTTTCCTACAATTTCTTCCCCTTGTTTTATGGATTCAATCCTTCTAACATCTAATCTAACTGATGCATAAAACTTCAAAGCTCTTCCTCCAGTGGTCGTTTCAGGACTTCCGAACATAACGCCTACTTTTTCACGAAGCTGATTAATAAAGATAGCTGTAGTTTTAGATTTGTTAATCACACCGGCCAGTTTTCTTAATGCCTGAGACATCAATCTCGCTTGTAATCCTACATGACTATCTCCCATATCCCCTTCTATTTCAGCCTTTGGAACCAGGGCTGCCACAGAGTCAATAACAATCACATCTATAGCCCCGCTTCTTACTAAGGCTTCGCAAATCTCTAAGGCTTGTTCACCTGTATCTGGTTGTGAAACAATAAGATCATCTATATTTACACCCAAATTTTTAGCATATACAGGATCTAGAGCATGCTCTGCATCAATAAAGGCAGCTACTCCCCCGTTTTTTTGAGCTTGTGCAATGATATGAAGGGCTATCGTTGTCTTACCGGAAGATTCTGGTCCATATATTTCTACAATCCTACCTCGGGGCACACCACCAATGCCTATGGCAATATCTAGCTCTAAGGCCCCTGTAGATATAGACTCCATATTTAACCTAGAAGTATCTTCTCCTAATCTCATAATGGAACCTTTGCCGAACTGCTTCTCTATTTGACCCATTGCAATTTCCAATGCTTTTTTCTTTTCTTGCATTTTTATCCCAGATATAAATCTGGTTTTCACCTGCCTTTCTCACATTAACGAACAAATGTTCTAATATGATTATACATGATTCCTTCATCGAGGTCAATAGCTAGTTGTACTACTTTATTGTTTTTCTAATTAGATTTAAAGCACACAAAACTGCATAGTTTTGAATGCGTTGTCGCGGGCCATAGGTGTTAACCTGATGTATACTAATCTGCTCACCATATTGAAGACCTATAAAAACCAATCCAACAGGCTTTTCCTCAGTACCTCCATCGGGACCGGCAATTCCTGTTATTGCAATACAAATATCTGCATTGGTTTTTCTTTTAAGACCTGATACCATCTCTCCAGCAGTTTCTTCACTAACAGCTCCATATTCATCCAATGTTTCTTTAGAAACTCCTAGATCTTTTATCTTCGCTTCATTGCTATAAGTCACATAACCAGCATGAAATGATTTGGAAATTCCAGGTATAGAAGCTATCGTTGCTGCTAGTAACCCTCCCGTACAAGACTCTGCAAAAGCAATGGAGAGTTTTTTTTCGTTCAGCATTTTTGCTACAACCTCTACTAATTCTTCATCTTTACTGCTATATAAATACTCTCCCAATCTGGCTTGAATTTCTTTCATAATCGGCTGCATCAGCTGATAGGCTGCATCTTCATTCTCAGCCTTTGCTGTTATTCTTAAACTTACCTCTCCCTCTTTTGCATAGGGAGCAATGGTTGGATTTTGTTGATAAGAAATCAGATCTAGTAATTCAGTTTCAAGAGCTGATTCTCCAATGCCAAAGAATCTTAGTACCCGCGAATAGATAGTCGCTGAAGATTTCTTTTTCAAATAGTTCTCAACGCTGTCTGAAAACATAGCTTTCATTTCCCTAGGAGGTCCAGGCAAACTGATAAGGACTTTCGTACCTTCTTCAAGAATGAAGCCTGGTGCTGTACCACAATTGTTTTTAAGTATAAGGCTTGCTTGAGGAAGATATGCTTGTTTTTTGTTGTTATCAGACATAGGCCTGTTTAAATTGCAGAAAAAATCCTCTAATCGCTGCATAGAAGGTAAATGAAGCTCTAACTCCCGTCCCATAGCTTGAGCAATGGTTTCACGTGTCAAATCATCCTGAGTTGGCCCTAGACCTCCAGTTGTAATGATTAAATCAACTTTTTCTAGTGCATAGTCTAATATTTCTTTTAATCTTACAGGATTATCTCCTACAGAAAAATGATAATAGACATTTACCCCTAGTTCATTGAGCCGTCTTGATAAATAGACTGTATTGCTGTTTATAATCTGACCAAACAGCAGTTCTGTTCCAATAGAAATCAGTGCACAATTCATAAAAAAGCTCCTTTCTTTTAGATTAAAATAGTAAAAAGCAGCAATGCTGCTTTATTGTTTTAAAATGTGTCTATTTAAATAAACATAATCTACCCCTGAAATAATCGTCAAACCAACTGCAGCCCATAGTGCAATCGAACTAAATGGAAAATTAATCAAACTAAAGGGATAGTTATCTAAAAGAATAGCTATAATTGCAATAATTTGCATCAAAGTCTTTGATTTTCCCCACCAGCTTGCTGCAATAACAATCCCATCAGCTGCAGCAATAGCCCTTAAAATACTGATAATATATTCTCGTGAAATAATTATTACAACAATCCAAGCTGGGAGCTTTCCCATTTGTACAAGAGAAACCAATGCAGCAGTGACTAATAGCTTATCTGCTAAAGGATCCATAAATTTTCCAAACTTTGTAATTTGATTTCTACTTCTAGCCACGTATCCGTCTAAGGTGTCCGTAATAGCTGCAATGGTAAATATACCTGCCGCCATATATATACCATAAGGGATTTTATTCAATAAAACAATCATAAAAATAGGAACCAAAAAAATTCTTGCTATGGTTAGTTTATTGGCAAGGTTCATTCCACATCTCTCCTATTAAATCATATTCGAGAGCATCTTTAATGATCACCCGTATTAAATCCCCTGGAAGAAGAGGATTTTCCGTATGGATATAAACAACTCCATCAATTTCTGGTGCATCATACTGGGTTCTTCCGATATATACACTCTCTCCTTCAACTTTTTCTTCTACTAGTATATCATAAATATTACCTATTTTCTCCATGTTTTTTTCCCGTGAGATTTTTTGTTGTAAAAGCATAATTTGATCTTTTCTGCTTTCTTTAGTAGCTTCATCTACTTGATTTTTAAATCTAGCAGCAGGTGTGTCTTCTTCTTGAGAGTAAGTAAATACTCCTAGTCGATCAAAATTCGTCACTTCTACAAATTCCTTTAGCTCGTAGAATGCTTTATCGGTTTCTCCAGGGAAGCCAACAATTAGAGATGTTCTTAAAGCAATATCTGGACATTTTGCACGAAGCTTCTCTATTACTTTTAGAATATGTGCTTTATTTGTTCTTCTATTCATTTTTTTTAAGATTTCATTATTGCAATGTTGAATTGGCAAATCTAAATACTTACATATCTTTTTCTCCGTAGCAATGACATCGATCAACTCATCAGATATTTCATCTGGATAACAATAGAGAATGCGTATCCATTGGAGTTCTTCAATTTTACATAAAGATTTTAATAATTCATGAATTTTAAATTCTCCATAGAGATCGATTCCATATCGGGTAGTGTCTTGAGCAATAATAATGATTTCTTTTACCCCTTCCTTAGCTAATGATTCTGCCTCTTTGATAATATGCTCTAAAGGCCTGCTTCTATAAGCACCTCTTAACTTAGGAATAATACAATAGGTACATCCGTTATCACAGCCATCAGCGATCTTCAAATAGGCGCTGTATTTTGGTGTGCTAATTAGCCTTGGCAGGTCTTCGGATATCTTTACATTAATATCACCTGATTTTATAATTTTTTCACCCTTTAAAGAATTGTCTAATATTTGAATAATTTCAGGAAAATTCCCAGTCCCAATCACAGCATCTATTTCTGGCAGCTCTTTCATAAGCTCTTCAGAATATCTTTCTCCAAGACATCCAGCCACAACAAGCACTTTACAGTTTCCTTCTGTTTTCATTGTACCCAGTTGAATAATGGTGTCGATCGATTCCTGTTTAGCCGCCTCAATAAATCCACAAGTATTAATTACAATAATATGGGCATTGTATTTATCTTTCGTTAAATGATAGTTATGCTCTGTTAACAGTCCCATCATAATTTCTGAATCTACTAAATTTTTAGCGCATCCTAAGGTTTCAACATAAACTTCTAACTTCATTTGTGGGATAGCTCCTTCCTTTTTTCCAGATTATTTGCAAATTCTATAAGTTGATTTACAGCTTCTTCAATTTGTATATAATTTATGATTAAGTCATAGTCTCTATATTTCTCTATAGAATATTGATATAAAGGATCATAATAATTTTTAAACAAATATTCTACTATAAACCGATATTCTTTTTGAGAAAGCTTCAGAAGGAGTATATCAATCGCTTCATTTCCTAGTCTCTTACGTAAATTTTCAAGAGCTTTCTTTATTTTATTCTCTGATTCTATAAGATGGCAGTTATAATCCTGCAGTATGGTATGGATACGGTTTTCCATGGTGGTTTCAATCAATACATGGTATCCACCAACCATTCTTTGATAAATCTTTTCTGGAATTTGTACATTTCCTATTCGTTTACTTTCACTCTCAACAAAAATAGTTTTGTTGGGAGAATAATAAAAGGTATGAAAAATTCGAGATTCAAACATTTTTTGTGTAGGAATATCTCCTGAAAATACAATATCTCCAAATACAGATCCACTGTTTTGTGCCAATTCTTCTAAATTTAAAACACCCATCCCCCCAAAAGCTAATTGTTCAAGTATATGTGTTTTTCCAACACCCGTATGTCCATGGACCATTACAAATCTAAAGACATCTAATTCATTTTCAAAATAATCCATTATATATTTTCTGTAAGCTTTATATCCACCTACTAACTGATATACATGAGGTACTTTTAACATACTCAAAAAGTTACAGACAGATTTACTTCTCATTCCCCCACGCCAGCAGAAAAAAACAATTTGATCGTATTTTTTTATATATTCTTGAGTCCTGTCATATAGCTGTGGAAGTTTATAAGAAGCAAACTTTACACCTAAACTTATGGCTTTTTGATGACTTTCTTTCCTATATACAGTCCCTACTTCTGCCCTCTCAGCGTCCGTTAGTATAGGAAAATTGATGGCGTTAACAATGGTGGCCTCTTTATACTCCGATGGCGACCGTACATCTATAAACAAAGCATTTTTAAAGCTTAAACATTCTTCAACGGTGACAAAATCTATCATAAATTTCCCTCTTTACTATAACAATATTTATTCAATAGTATTCACAATATTTTTTACATGTAAAACAATATTTTAAATGATAATTTAGGCTCTGTTTTTCATTTCCTCAAATTCTTCCTTTGTTATACGAACTTGTCTCGGTTTGCTTCCTTCATGGGCACCTACAACACCTCGTTCCTCCATAGCATCAATTAATCTTGCCGCTCTGTTGTAGCCGATGCGAAACCGCCTCTGAAGCATAGAAATAGATGCTTGTCCACTCTGAACCACCATTTCGATAGCTTCTTGAAGCAATTCATCTACAGCACCTTCTTCTTCTGATAGATCTGTTTCAATTTTTTCTAATATGTCTTCCTCATATGTAGTTTCAACAACCTGATCCTTGATATAGGACACAATTCGCTCTACTTCCCCATCGGATATAAAGGCACACTGCAATCTTCTAGGTTTTGATGCCCCTACGGGATAGAAGAGCAAATCACCCTTTCCCAGTAGTTTTTCAGCACCTGCCATATCAAGAATTGTCCTAGAATCCGCTTGCGAGGATACAGCAAAAGCAATTCTTGAAGGAATATTTGCTTTAATAACACCAGTAATTACATCTACTGAAGGCCTTTGAGTAGCAACAATTAGATGAATACCTGCTGCTCTCGCCATTTGAGCTAATCTACATATGCTATCTTCCACCTGACCTGGAGCAACCATCATTAAATCAGCAAGCTCATCGATGATAACCACAATTTTAGGCATCTCTTCTTGATTTTCACGAAGCTGTTTTTCATTATATCCTCCAATATCACGCACTCCATTCTGTGCAAAAAGCTTGTATCGATTCGTCATTTCTTGTACTGCCCAATTTAAAGCAGAAGCTGCTTTTTTAGGATCTGTCACTACAGGTATGAGTAAGTGGGGGATTCCATTATAATTATTTAATTCAACCATCTTGGGATCAATTAGTACCAATTTGACTTCGTTGGGGGTCGATTTATATAAAATACTGGTTATTAGGGTATTAATACATACACTTTTTCCTGAGCCTGTGGCGCCAGCAATTAATAGATGAGGCATTTTAGATAAATCTGCCGTAACAGGGTTTCCTGCAATGTCTTTTCCAAGTACAAAGGTTAGCTTAGAATCGCTATTCGCAAATGAATCACTTTCTAAAACTTCTTTTACACTTACTGTAGTAATCGAATCATTAGGAATTTCAATGCCTACGGCCGCTTTTCCTGGTATAGGCGCTTCAATCCGTATATTGGATGCGGCTAAATTTAGAGCAATATCGTCGGATAAACTGACAATCTTACTTACTTTTACTCCAGGACTTGGTTGTATTTCATATCGGGTAATGGAAGGGCCCTTGCTGACTTGCATAACCTTTGCATCTACACCAAAGTTTTGCATGGTCTCCTCTAATATTTTTACCTTGCCTATGATTTCTTTCTTATCATTCTTGGAATTGTTGGTTGGATAGTCATTCAACAGAGATAGATCTGGTAATTTAAAACTATGCATCGTACCATGATTTGAAATGTTCTTTATAGGAATATCTAAACTATCTGAGATATCCCCATTATTTCTGTCTATGGCAACTGTATCCTTTACCTTAATAGGATGGCTTTCCTCTAGATTGCTTCCTTTTTCCGATTCACGAGTAAAATCTAATATCTTGATCTTCTCATCTAGTATTTCAGTATGTACAGCTACTTCTGCGTCTGCTGGTTCATAATCTATCAATTTCTTTTTCTTACTTTTTTCTCTTGGTTGACGCTCTTTTTCATCAGTTATCTGAATAAATTCTATTACAGCTGAAGTCATTGAAGTACAGAGCTTGATTGCCAGCTGTCTAAAGGATTGCAGCAAACTCTTAATCGATACACCGGTCAATATAATGAAAGAAATTATCATTAAAGTAATAATCATGACATAGCTGCCATTAATTCCGATTAATTTAATACTAAATAAGGTCAGTATGGTTCCAATTAAACCTCCTCCCAACCCTTCTACTCCATGCTGATAAGATAAAAATAAGGTCTGAAGGTAATAGTCTCCTTTAGGTACATCTTCAAGATGATAGATTGTATAGAGCATAATATAACCAATATACAAGACCAGTAAAGATAATCTCCATTTTCCATCCAGCTTTTTTGCTTTTCCTGCAAAGGTAAGAATACCAATTAAAATGATAAAATAGGGTAGAACATAAGAGGGTGCAGATAACAAACCCATTAATGAAAACTTGATAAACTTTCCTAGCTCACCAGTGGATTGTGTCTGAAGACTAATTAAAGTAAGTATACCAACTGAAATAATAAATAAGGAAAGTACTTCCTGTTTTGTTGAAGACTGTTGCTTTGCTTTGCTGCTTCTTCTGGACATATCAAATCACCTCTATTGGTTATTAGAAAAGCACAGATAAACTGTGCTAAAATAATTAATTGAATAACAATGTCAAAGTATTAATCTCCTATTAACACTTTGACATTGTTATTATAACATATGCATTTAGATTATTCTATTGCAAATTCGTTGGGGCTTCTAATTCGATACCTATTCTTGCATCTTGATTTTTATCTTTTTGTGCTTGTATAAGTTGTTTTAATTTATCCATTGCCTGCTTAATACCGCCAACCTCGTTAATCAAATTTAGATTGACGGCCTCCTTTCCAATAAGAATGGTTCCAATATCATTGGCAATTTCATCGGTTTCATTCATTAGCTCAATTAACCGTTCTCTTGATATATTTGAAGTCCTTGTAACAAATTGAATAATTCGCTCTTGCATTTTTTGAAAATATTTAAATGTTTGAGGGACACCAATAACCAATCCATTCATTCGGATAGGATGAATGGTCATGGTTGCAGTTTCTGCAATAAAGGAATAATCACTAGCCGTTGCCAGCGGTACCCCAATGCTATGACCACCTCCCAACACAATGGACACTGTAGGTTTTGAAAGGCTTGATATCATTTCAGCAATAGCAAGTCCTGCCTCTACATCTCCACCAACAGTATTCAGTATCGTTAGCATTCCTTCAATCTTAGGATTTTCTTCCACGGCTATCAGTTGTGGGATAATATGCTCATATTTTGTTGATTTATTCTGAGGAGGAGAAACAATGTGCCCTTCAATGTGCCCAATAATCGTTAAATAATGAATATTGGCTGGCATCTCTGGAATGTTCTGTGTTCCTAAATTTTGAATATTACTTAGTTTTGCATTTAACTTTACCTTTGGAGCTAATTCAGGCTGCGTTTTGATGCTAGGATCTGTTTCAGCAGATCCTAGGTTCATTTTCTCTTCATTTTCATTCATTATTCCACTTCCTTATCTGCAAAATTAACTCTATCTTATCCTTTTCTTCCTTATATAAAGCCAATATAATTCATATTATATTTTTTCCAATAAAAAAACTACTATACTCTTAAGCGTAGAATAGTAGTTTTTTATTGATAATAAGATTACAACGAAAAGTTCCGTCGAAGAGTTTTTTCCTCTTCCATCTCTAAAATAATCATATCATTACCAATTTTGCGGACACAATCCCAAGGTATTTCCACATAATTTTTATCTGAAAAGATTGAAAACTGATTTCTAAAATCAGGGACCAATAGAGCACGTATCTTACCATTTCTTTCATCTACCAATAGATCCGATTCTGCAAGAATGCCTAGTCTTCCCCCATCGTTTAAATTGACTATTTCTTTCCCACCCAATTTGCTTAGCCGCATATAATTCCCCCCCATGTTGATCTTTTCTAATATTTATCCTCCCTAGCTAGACCTATGGTTGCATATACTTTATATTATTCTATTTGTAGGAAGTTAATAATATGCATAGTTTTAGATGCCCGTGTGACCAAATCCTTGTGCCCCTCTGTTCGTATTTGTTAACTGGCCACACTCCCAAGTAATTTTTTCATATTTACATATGACCAGCTGGGCAATTCTATCGCCATATCTAATGATAAAGGGCTCACTTCCCCAATTAATTAAAGGAACTTTAATTTCACCACGATAATCACTGTCTATGGTGCCAATACCATTTACAAGGCCAATACCATACTTAACAGCTAACCCACTCCTCCCGCGAACTTGACCTTCTACGCCCTCTGGAAGCTCTACAAATACTCCCGTAGGGACCAAGTATCTTTCTCCAGGATTTAAAAGGATTGATTCATTAATATCTGCTTTTAAATCCATCCCCGCTGATCCCGTTGTTTCATACATAGGCAGTAAAGCTTCTTTTTTACATTGAATTCTAATCTGCATTCTTTTTCCTCCATGATTTTTGCATTATGTAAACTAAAAAGACATTAGCTAGAGCTAACATCTTTTTGTCATCTTAAAAATCTAAAAGATTATAAATCTCTTTATTTTCATCCACTTTTCCTACAAGGGTCAAGGATGTCTTATCCTGTACAAAGATCTTTTCAATCACTTTAGATACATCCGCTAGGGTTACCTTATCAATTTTTTCAAGAATTTCCTTCGGTGTATATATGCGATTAATTAATAGTTCAGATTTTCCAATTGCAGTCATGCGGCTACTGGTACTCTCCAATCCCAAAATATAACTACCCTTTAACTGTTCTTTCGATTTATGCAGCTCATCTTTTGTTAGTCCCGATTTTTTCAGAATACGAATCTCTTCACCTATCAGCCGAATTACTTCCTCGAATTGGTTAATGCCTACACCAGCATAAATTGTTAATAAACCTATTTCTCTATAAGAGGATGGGTAAGAGAACACTGAATATGCCAAGCCTTTGTCCTCTCGAATATTTTGAAACAGTCTTGAACTCATACTACCACCAAAAATATTATTCATTACCATCAGAGGATATAAGTCCTGATTGGTTAAGGGCAGACCTTCAAGCCCTAAACAAACATGGATTTGTTCTATGTCCTTGTACCGAACAGCTGTATCTCTTGTAAATAAAGGTGTTTTCAGTGAAATTTGAGGATTTTTTTTATTTTTAAAATCCTTATACTTTTCTTCCAAAATGTCAATTAATTCTTTTTCATCAAAGTTTCCTGCAATAGAAATAACCATGTTGTCCACAGTATAATACTGCTCAACATAGGCTAAAAGCATTTCTCTATTGAAGCTCGTAACAGTGTCCTCCGTTCCCAATACAGGAAGACCGAGTTCATGAGTTCGAAATACAGTTTTAGAAAGCAAATCATGGGCAATATCCTCAGGAGAATCCTCATACATGTTGATCTCCTCTAAAATTACACTTTTTTCTTTTTCAATTTCTACGGATTGAAAGGTAGAATGAAAGATCATATCCGTTAACACATCTACCGCAATAGGAAGATGTTCGTCAAGAACCTTTGCATAAAAACAGGTACATTCTTTGCTGGTAAAGGCATTTAATTGACCGCCAATACTGTCAATACTCTCAGCAATTTGTTTTGCATTTCTATTTCCAGTTCCCTTAAAAAGCATGTGCTCAACAAAATGGGTGATCCCATTATTCTCAGCAGTTTCATTCACAGACCCTGCTCCAATCCAAAAACCTAAAGATACGGATTTAACATAAGGTATCTTCTCCATAACAAGTCGTACGCCATTATTCAAAGTGTGTTTTTGAAACATATTATCCTCCCAAAGTAAAAAACGTAAGTACATAAACTATTATAGTTTAGTATGCCTTAATTATCAAGAAAAAACCCTTATTCTAGAAGATAGGATATGGTCCCTAATGTAATCCCTTCTGCCTGAATACATACAAAGATACGTGGTAAAGCTTTAACAGTTTCAGATTTTGGATGCATTAATAGAATTGCCCCAGCATGAGACTTTTTCATTACTCTATTTAAAATCACTTCTGAGGTAGAACCTTCCTTCCAATCAATGGTATCTATACTCCATAGAATTGTTTGATAACCCAAAGCTTGTGCTGCAGCTAAAGTTTCCTTGCCATAGTCCCCAGATGGAGGGGCAAAGTATCTTGGTTTTATGCCCAATGCCTTCTCAATGGATTCTTCCGTCTTTTTTATTTCTAAATAATTCTCCTGTTGATTCATTTTGCTATGTACTTTATGATTATATCCGTGATTTCCTATTTCATGGCCTCTTTTATAGATTTCTAAGAGCAATTCAGGATATTCTGAAGCCCATCTCCCTGTAACAAAAAAGGTTATTTTGATTTCTTCTTTGTCTAAGATATTCAACATTTCAGGAATTACTTCATTTCCCCAATCTACATTACAAGTAATAGCCATCTTTTTCGTAGCAGGATCTCCATTTCGAATTGGTTCTCTTATAGAGGAAGTTTGAAATACAGATATTTTTTTATTTCCTGCAAACAATAAAGCCAATATAAGTATGGTACCAATTATAAAGAAATAAACCAACTGCTTTTTTTTCAATATGATTATTCTCATAAAGCTACCCCCTTTCCCTATAACCATGAATATTCAGGGAATATTTTTTTATTCTGCAGCGTAAGATTTTTGGAAATAAAAAAACATAAACCAGTTTGGTTTATGTTTTTTTATGCTTCTTCTGTTTTTTCTTGTACATCATCTTGTAATGCAGCTTTTCTTGAAAGATTGATTCTTCCTTGTTTATCTATTTCTAGAACCTTCACCAATATTTCATCACCAACGGCGAGAACATCTTCAACCTTTGCAATACGTTCTTTTGCGATATGTGAAATATGAACTAGCCCTTCTTTACCCGGTAGGATTTCAACAAAGGCTCCAAAGGTAGTAATACGAGCTACTTTACCCATATACAGTTCTCCTGGCTGCGGCTCTTTCACAATACCTTCTACTATTTTTAATGCCTTATTTCCACTTTCCATATCGGTAGCCATAATAAATACGCTTCCATCGTCTTCAATGTCAATCTTTACCCCAGTTTCATCAATAATCTTATTGATTGTTTTTCCACCAGGGCCAATTAATTCCCTAATTTTATCAGGATGTATTTTAGTTCGAATAATTCTAGGAGCATATGCAGACATTTCTTCCCTTGGTTTTGAAATGGCCTCTTTCATTCTATCTAGAATGTGTAGCCTACCCTCATGGGCTTGAGCCAAAGCTTTTTCTAGTATTTCCTTATTGATACCATCGATTTTTATATCCATTTGAATTGCTGTTACACCCTTTTCGGTACCCGCAACCTTAAAATCCATATCTCCTAAAAAGTCTTCCATTCCTTGTATATCGCTTAGAATAGACACTTTATCCTGCTCTTTAATTAAACCCATAGCAATTCCAGCAACTGGAGACTTAATAGGAACACCTGCATCCATAAGAGCAAGGGTACTTCCGCATACAGCTGCTTGGGACGTACTTCCATTAGAGCTTAATATCTCTGATACAAGTCGGATCGTATAAGGGAAATCTTCTTCTGAAGGAATTACAGGCTCTAAAGCTCTCTCTGCTAAAGCACCATGTCCTATCTCTCTTCTTCCTGGGCCCCTTAAAAATCTTGCTTCTCCAACACTATAAGGGGGGAAATTATAGTGATGCATATATCTTTTTGTTTCTTCCTCTCCAAGGCCATCTAATATTTGGGCATCCCCAACTGCGCCCAAAGTTGCTACAGTTAATGCCTGGGTTTGTCCTCTTGTAAATAAACCTGTTCCATGGGCCCGTGGGAGCACTGAAACCTCACAACTAATAGGTCGTATTTCTTTAGGCTTTCTATTATCAGGTCGGATTTCCTCTTCCAAAATCATTTTTCTTACTTGCTCTTTAATTATTTGATATAGAGTTTCATCAATATCTTTTTGATTTTCCGGATATTTTTCAATGAAATATTCCATTGTCTCCGCTTTTACTGCTTCCATGTTCTCATTACGTTCTAGCTTATCAACGGTTTTAATTGCTTGTACCATTTTTTCTGTTGCAAAAGCTCTTACTTCTGCTTCAACAACTTCATCAATTTTAATAAGCTGTACCTCTTGTTTTGGTTTTCCTATTTCCTGAACGATTTCTTCGATAAAGCTGATTATTTTCTTGATTTCTTCATGAGCAAATAAAATAGCTTCTAACATTATTTTTTCTTCAATTTCCTTTGCTCCTGCTTCAACCATCATAATTGCGTCCTTTGTACCAGATACCACAAGGTGCATTTCACTTTTTTCTCTCTCTGCCATTGTAGGATTTACGATGAATTGACCATCTATTAATCCAATAATCACAGAACCTGTTGGACCTTTAAAAGGAATGTCAGATATAGATAAAGCTACCGATGACCCAATCATCGCTACCACATCAGGGGTACAGTCTTGATCTACAGAAAGAACTGTAGCGATAACCTGAACATCATTACGATATCCCTTTGGAAACAAAGGTCGAATGGGTCTATCAATCAACCTCGAAGTAAGAATAGCTTTTTCCGTAGGTCTACCTTCACGTTTAATAAAACCTCCTGGTATTTTTCCCACAGAATAAAGTCTTTCTTCATAATCACAGCTTAGTGGAAAAAAATCAATTCCTTGCTTAGGCTCCGCTGATGCGACAGCAGTTACTAAAACCACCGTATCCCCATATCTTATAAGAGCAGAACCATTTGCTAACTGAGCTAGTTTTCCAGCCTGTACTTCAAAAGGCCTTCCTCCAACAACAGTTTTGAAAGTTTTCTCCATTTTAAACCTCCTCACTTACTAATATTTAAATCTAATGTATATTCTACATTAAACTTATTATTTCCTACATTTTTCAAAAAATCACTTATGTATTGATAAAATAATAGAGCGGGGCTTTCCCGCTCAGAAGATATTACTTTCTTAATCCTAATTTTTCAATAACACTTCGATATCTTTCAATGTCTTTTTCCTTTAAGTAATTAAGAAGATTTCTTCTTTTTCCAACCATTTTTAATAATCCACGTCTGGAGTGATGATCTTTTTTGTGAAGCTTTAAATGTTCATTTAACTCATTGATTCTAGTTGTTAACAATGCAACCTGAACTTCTGGAGATCCCGTATCACTTTCATGGACCTTGTGTTCATTAATAATCGTTACTTTTTTTTCTTTGTTCATAGACATTTTCATTTTTCCTCCTTAATTAAATAATCGCCACAAGCCAAGTAGCACGTTGGAGAATCGTATTACATAGCTTATGGTTCCATACAACACTTAATTTTAGCATATATAAAAGTTTCTGTAAAGGGATTCATATATTTTTACTCGACCTTGTTCTAGACAAAAGAAAATGAACCTTAAATTCTATATCTATCATAACCCAAAATAGGTTCTTGCTTTCTGAATATCTATAGTCATTCGATGAATTAAATCTTCTTTTGAAGAGAATTTAATCTCATCTCTAGACTTATATAACAACAAAACTTCAATTTTGCTATCATAAATGGAACCTTTAAAGTCAAGCAAATGGGTTTCAATACTGATAGGATTTTTGCCAAAGGTTGGATTATAGCCTACATTGGTAGCGCTACAATAAATCTTATTCTCTAAAATAGTTTTGGTAAAGTATACCCCGGTATTGGGTAATACATAATCTTCTTCTAGCAAAATATTTGCCGTAGGAAACCCCAATTCTTTTCCTCCACGCCCTTTTCCTTTGACTACAGTACCCATAATTGAAAACTGTCTCCCCAAATATAAATTAACTTTATCAATATCACCATCTTGAATAAGTTTTCTAATAACTGTACTACTAATAATTTCATTTTGAATGGAAACAGGATTAATAATCTGAAGCTCATATCCATATTTCCCCTTTAGTTTTTCGAGCAGCATTGCATTTCCTTCAGCTTTATAACCAAATCGATAATCAAAACCTACAACGCCATACTGCATGTTTAGCTTTTCTTTCAAAATTTCTTTTATAAATTGCTCAGGAGCCAAAATTCTTTGCTTTTCATCAAACTCTATATATACGGTGTAGTCTATTCCTAGTTCTCTTAGAAGCTGTAATTTCTGGAAATCGCTTGTGATTTTAAGAGGTCCTCTATTTTCAGAAGTTATGCTTTTGGGATGGTTTTTAAAAGTATAAATTACACTAGGCATATTATTTTGTCTGCAATATTTTACCAAAGTAACAATTAATGCCTTATGTCCAATATGGATGCCATCAAAACTTCCTAATGCTATTCCTGTTGGTTGAGATTTAAAATTTAAATCTTCTAAAGAAGTTATTATCTTCATGCTGCTACTCCTTTAATTGAAAACTCTACTAACATCTATATAAATATTTTGTTCTTTCTTTACAGTTCCAATCGCTAAAAAGTTTTTATCTGCATATATCCTAACCTGCTCTCCTAACTTTAAAGAATCATGGCATGCAATATTTCTTAAAAATAGATTGTTGCCATTCAAAAGATACTTCAGGGAGTCCTCTTTTACAATTACCTTGGACATTTTTCGTAATGGATAATCTAAAGGGAATAAATACTGCTCTGAAATGGTTTCTAAAGATTCTTTTTCTAATTCCTCAATACAAACAGTTTCATCTAACTTAAAGCATCCACTTGCAGTTCTAAGTAAAAAAGACATATGGGCACCACAATTCAAATGATTACCTATATCTTCACAAAGTGTTCTTACATAGGTCCCTTTAGAACAACAAACATCAAACAATACTTTGTTGCCATCAATGCGGATAATATCCAGATCATAAATTCTTATCTTTCTGGGTTCTCGTTCTACAACTTTTCCTTCTCTTGCCAATTCATATAATTTCTTGCCCTGATGTTTTAACGCCGAATACATAGGTGGCATTTGGAAGATATCTCCTTTAAATTGATTAAAGGCTTTGAAGATATCCTCCTGAGAAACATCTACTTTATGAGCCTCTGTAACCTTGCCCCATTTGTCTTGCGTATCCGTATTGCTGCCTAATGTCATCTCGCATCGATAGGATTTCCTATCATTCAGTAAGTATTGACTAATTTTCGTAGCGCTTCCTATACAGATTGGCAATACACCTGCAGCCATAGGATCTAAGGTTCCTGTATGCCCAACTTTTTTGGTTTTTAAAACTTTCCGTATCCATCCAACTACATCATGGGACGTCATCCCCGGCGGCTTAAGTATATTTAAAATGCCATCCATTCTATCACCTGAATTCTAGATTATCTTTTAATACATCTATAATTTGCTTTTTAGCATTCTCAATAGTACTAAAAATTGTACATCCTGAAGCTTTTTTATGACCTCCCCCACCAAACAATAGTGCAATTTTACTAACATCGATATCATACTTTGAACGTAATCCAACTTTAATTTCATTTTCTGAAAGATTTTTAAGTAAAACTGCCACTTCAACCCCTTTGATATCTCTAGCAAATTCTATCAGCCCATCAACAACAGAAATATCAGCTTTAGCATTCTCTAACATTTCTCTGGTAATTCCTATAACTGCTAATTTACCTGAATAGTATAGTTCTAATGTATTTAATGCCTCTCCTAAAAGTTTAATCTGAGAAAAGGGTTTGTTTTGATACAAAGCAGTAGTTATACTACTTAAATCGATAGAATATCTTAATAATTCCGATACAATTTGGTGGGTTTTCGCCGTTGTATTATCGTATTTAAAACTCCCCGTATCTGTAGATATGGCTGTATAGATGGATGTAGCAATTTTATCGTCTAAGGATACCTTTAGAAAAGGAAGTAATGCATAGATAACTTCTCCAGTAGCAGCCGCTTGGAAATCTACGTAATTGTACTGAGCAAAATAATCATTAGTAACATGATGATCTAAATTAACCGTTGCTATCTCAGCATGAATAAAATCAGCTCTTTTACCCAGTCTCTTTACGTCGCTTGCATCTACTGCAATAACGATATCTGGTTGAAAGCCTGAGGGAATTTTCCAATGGATATTTTCTAAAGGGAGAAAATCTAAATTTTGAGGAATCTCATCTTCTGCTAAAATGAATACCTCTTTTTTATTTTTTTTTAAAGCTAAACTCAATGCAATAGAAGAACCTATCGTATCCCCATCGGGATGAATATGCGGTAGAATCAAAACGCGCTTTCCTTTTTCCAATACATCAGCTATCTGACTTAATGAACTATTTATTCCCTTCATCATCTTCCACCTTTTCATTTACTCGATGGATCAGGTTGGATATATATAATCCCTTTTCTATAGAAGTATCCATTTTAATAATAGGTTCTGGCGTATATCTTAATTTTAAATTTTTTCCAATTTCTTTGCGAATAAAACCCACTGCTTTAGTCAGGGCATCTAGTGTATTATCTTTTTCCTCTTGGGAGCCGTACACACTAATATAGATATTGGCATATCTTAAATCTCTTGTAACATCTACTGCTACTACGCTGGTTAAACTGGATATTCTGGGATCTTTTAATTCATTCTGAATAAGATAACTTACTAACTTTTTAATCTCTTCTCCAATTCTATTGGTTCTAGGATATCCCATTTACCTTCACCTTTCTTTCCTCTGTACTATCCTCGTTTTATTTCTTCAATAATATAAGGCTCTACAATATCCCCTTCTTTGATATCATTATAATTTTCCAATCCAATCCCACATTCATAGCCTGTATTTACTTCCTTCGCATCGTCCTTAAATCTTTTTAATGACGAAATAGCTCCCTCATGAATTACAATACCATCCCGAATCAGCCTAACTTTTGCGTTTCGACTGACCTTCCCTTCAAGAACATAAGCTCCTCCTATGGTTCCTACTCCAGGAACTTTAAAAGTAGCACGAATTTCAACTTTTCCAAGAACAACTTCTTTGTATTCAGGATCTAGCAACCCTTTCATTGCAGCTTCCACATCAGCGATGGCTTCGTATATAATACGATAAGTTCTTAAATCTACATTTTCTCGCTCTGCTAAGCTAGATACTGCAGAAGAAGGTCGCACATTGAATCCGATGATAATTGCATTAGAGGCAGATGCTAATATAATATCTGATTCCGTAATAGCACCAACACCACCATGAATAATCTTTACCTTTACTTCTTCATTGCTCAATTTAGCCATAGATTGTTTAACTGCTTCAACTGAGCCTTGTACATCTGCCTTTACAATAATATTTAATTCTTTTACGCTTCCCTCTTGAATTTGCTTAAATAGATCCTCAAGGGTCACCTTAGAAGTAACGTGCAAATTATCTTCTCTTACTTTGGCTTTTCTTTTTTCACCTATCTGTCTTGCCATTTTGTCTTCTTTTACCGCATTAAATAAATCCCCAGCTTCTGGAGCATCTGATAGGCCTAAAATCTCTACAGCGGTTGAAGGACCTGCTTTTTTAATCTGTTTTCCTTTATCACTAACCATGGCACGGATACGACCGTAAGCACTTCCTGCTACTACAGAATCCCCTACCTTCAGAGTTCCATTTTGTATCAAAATCGTTGCTACAGGACCACGCCCCTTATCTAGTTTTGCCTCTATCACAGTTCCTGATGCCAATCTATTTGGATTGGCTTTTAGCTCCTGCATTTCAGCTACTAAAAGAATCATTTCTAAAAGTGTATCCAGTCCTTCTCTTGTGTGGGCTGATACAGGTACACAAATAGTATCCCCGCCCCAGTCCTCAACTAAAAGACCATGATCTGCCAATTCTTGTTTTACTCTATCGGGATTAATTCCAGGCTTATCGATTTTATTTAATGCTACAATAATAGGTACATTTGCTGCTTTTGCATGATTTAAAGCTTCTATTGTTTGAGGCATGACTCCATCATCAGCAGCAACCACTAAAATAGCAATATCCGTAACCTTAGCACCCCTAGCTCTCATAGAAGTAAAGGCTTCATGTCCAGGTGTATCTAAAAACACAATTTTTTTACTGCGGATTTCAACTTCAGAAGCACCTATATGTTGCGTTATGCCGCCAGCTTCTTTTTCAGTCACATGGGTTTTTCTAATTGCATCAAGTAATGACGTCTTTCCATGATCTACGTGTCCCATTACCGTGATAACAGGAGGTCTTTCCTTTAAATCTTCTGGCTTATCTTCTTCTTGCTCTAAACCAGCTTCAATTTCTTCCTTTTCTTCTTCTTTTTCTAGAACGATACCATAGTCAGAAGCTACTAATTCTGCTGTATCATAATCAATTTCCTGATTAATTGTTGCAAAAATACCAAGAGAAATTAATTTCGTCATAATTTCCGATACACTTTTGTGAATCAATTCTGAAAAATCTTTAACTGTAAGGGCACCCTGAATTTTAATTATAGTTTCTATAGCTTCATCATCCTTTTATGTAGGCATGTTTTCATTTTTTTCCTTTGGTTGTTTCTTTGATGGTATTATATTAGTTGATTCTGCTTTTTTATCAATATTTGCTGGAGATTTTTCTGTTTCCTTCTTATTTATGTCATACAACTCCATAATAATATCCACTTCTTCATCTTCTAAAGTGCTCATATGATTAGCAACCTGTACACCATACTCATCTAGTTTGCTGATTAATTCTTTGCTTGTAACACCCAAATCCTTTGCAATTTGATATACGCGTAATTTTGACATATTATTCACCCCCCGATTTTTTTGAACCTGAGGCCTCTTCTTGTATCAACTTTACAATTTCTTCAGAAAAGGCTTTATCTTTTATAGCATAGACAGTACGATTTATTTTTCCTATGGAATGGGACATTTGCTCTCTATCTCCAAATACCTCCATTCTTATTTTTCTATAGGCGCATAAATCGTGAAATTTTTTTTTAGTATTCTCTGACGCATCCACAGCTACAACCACTAATTTAATGTTTCCTTTCTTTATGGATGCTTCGCAGGTATCTTCTCCCGTAACTAAATTACCAGAACGTTGTGCTAATCCCAAAAGAGAAAGAAATTTATTTCCCATTCTTAAGCAGCTCCTCCTGTAATCGTTCATATATTTCCGATTCAATTTCTTGTTGGAAGGCTTTATTTAAAGATTTTTTCTTATGAGATTTTTGCAAGCATTCTATATTGTTACAAATATAAGCCCCTCTACCTGCAGCTTTACCGGTTAAATCAATTTTGATTTCTCCCTCTTTATTTTTTACTATTCGAATAAGTTCTTTCTTAGGTTTTCCCTCCATGCATCCGATACATTGTCTTTGAGGTATTTTCTTAACTTTCACCCTTAATACCCCCTTTATTGCTCTATTGTTTCTTTATATTGAGATTCACTCTTAATGTCTATTTTCCAGTTAGTTAGCTTTGCTGCAAGTCGTGCGTTTTGCCCTTCTTTTCCAATTGCGAGGGAAAGTTGATAGTCAGGTACCACTACTAATGCAGATTTCTCATCTTCCTTTACTTGAACCTTTACCACCTTTGATGGGCTCAAAGCACTGGCTATAAATTCTTCAGGATCTTCACTCCATTTAATAATGTCGATTTTTTCACCCTTTAATTCATCTACAATGGCCTGTACCCTTATGCCTTTATGTCCCACACATGCGCCAACTGGATCTACATTTGGATCCTTTGAGAATACTGCAATTTTAGTTCTAGAACCAGCTTCTCTAGAAATACTTTTAATCTCAACTATCCCATCGTGAATTTCTGGAACCTCCAATTCAAATAATCGTTTTACCAATCCAGGATGAGTTCTGGAAACCATAATCTGAGGGCCCTTTGTAGTTTTTTTCACTTCAATGATATAGGTCTTTGTTCTGTCATTATGCTTATATTCTTCATCAGGTATTTGCTCACTTGGAGCCAAGATAGCTTCAGTTTTTCCTAAATTTATAAACACATTTCCTTTACTGATTCGCTGTACAATTCCTGTAACAATCTCACTTTCACGATTGATAAATTGATCATAAATGATTCCCCGTTCTGCTTCACGAATTCGCTGTACAACAACCTGTTTTGCTGTTTGTGCTGCAATTCTTCCAAAATTTCTAGGGGTAACTTCTTTTTCAACAACATCTCCCATTTCATAGTTGCTATCTATCTCTTTTGCTTCTTCTAGGCTAATTTCGAGCAAATCATTTTCTGCATTTTCAACAACATCTTTGAGAGAAAAAACTTTAACCTCCCCGCTGTCTCTGTTTATATATACCCTTACATTTTGAGCAGAACCGTAGTTTCTTTTATATCCAGAAATTAAAGCAGCTTCAATTGCATCAATTAAAATATCCTTAGAAACTCCTTTTTCTTTTTCTATCTGCTCAAGAGCCTCTATAAACTCTCCATTCATCTTATTAACACCCTCCCTATTCAATAATCAAAGCAAGTTTTACTTTGGCTATTCTTTCTCTGGGAATTTCTATATCTTTATCCCCAGCTACCTTTAGAATAACCCCTTCTTTTTCTAGCCCAAGGAGCTCCCCTTCTATTTTCTTTTTCCCTTCGTAAGGCTCGTATAATGAAATTTCCACCATTCTCCCTTTATACTTTTCAAAATCCTTATCCTTTTTTATCTCACGGTCCAACCCTGGAGAGGATACCTCTAGATAGTAGCTCTCTTCTATAGGGTCCAGTTCATCAAGTTTTTTGCTTAAATGCTCACTAACTATTTGACAATCGTCTAGTGTTATCCCTTCATCTTTATCTATGTAAATTCTTAAAAACCAATCCTGGCCTTCCTTTACGTACTCTACATCAACCAATTCTAATTCAAATTCATCCGTAATTGGTAACGCTAGGGCTTCAACAATATCTACAGTCCTTTTTTTAGCCAATATTAACACCTCCTATGAAATTTTTTCTTTCTTAAATTCTACTTTATATACATATTTTCCCGTAAAAGGATAAACATTATACAATTTATAAAAATAAGCAAATAATAGCAAAGAGTGGGAATCGACCCACTCTTGTTTAAAAAAAATATATTTCTCCAACTAAGATTATAACATATTTTTCAAACCAGTGCAAGTTTAAAATAAAGAAAGCTGATTGGTATTGGGAAGACCTTCTAGACATCCGTGGGCTTGTAGCGTTTCCACCACGGTTTTGGTCAACTTTGCACTTTGTCGCAGATGCTCTAATGAAATGAATTCCCCGTCCTGCCTATTTTGACAAATACTCCTTGCTGCATTTTCGCCAACTCCCTGCAGCGCTCGTAAAGGTGGAAGAAGAGCATTTCCTATAATTTGAAAACGATCTGAATCGGATTTATATAAATCAACCTTTAGAAATTCAAATCCTCTGCAATACATCTCATAGACAACCTCTAATACAGTCAACAAATCCTTTTCTTTTTGAGAAATGTTATTGCCTAAGCTTTCTAATTCTTTAATTTTAGTCTTAACATATTCTCGTCCCTTTATTACAAGTTCAGCATCAAAATCCGCTGCCTTTGTTGTAAAATAAGTGGCATAGAAAGCTAAAGGGTAATGGACTTTAAAATATGCAATTCTAAAGGACATCATAACATAAGCTGCCGCATGGGCCTTCGGAAACATATATTTTATTTTATTACAGGAATCAATATACCATTGGGGTACATTATTTTGCTGCATGATTTCCTCGTCCTCTGTAGTAATTCCCTTTCCTTTTCTAACCTTTTCCATAATTTTGAATGCAGTTTTTGGGGGTAATCCTTTGTATATGAGGTAGTTCATAATATCATCTCTAGTAGAGATAACATCTTTTAGTTCCGCAATGCCTTGACGTACCAAGTCTTGAGCATTGTTTAGCCATACATCTGTTCCATGAGAAAGTCCACTAATCCTTACTAATTCTGCAAAAGTAGTAGGTTTTGTATCCACTAGCATCTGACGTACAAATTTGGTTCCGAATTCAGGTATTCCTAAACTACCTACCTCACAATCAAAGTCATCATATTTGATCTGCAAAGGAGTAGGGCTTGTAAAAATGTTTATTGTTTCTTTGTCATCTAAAGAAATATTTGTGGGGTCTACTCCTGTAATATCTTGTAACATACGAATGATTGTGGGTACATCGTGGCCTAATATATCTAACTTCAACAATCTGCCACTGATGGAATGATAATCAAAATGAGTTGTAATAACTCCAGAAGAGCCATCATTGGCTGGATATTGAATTGGACAAAAATCAAATATTTCTTTGTAATTGGGTACAACCATGACTCCACCTGGGTGTTGCCCCGTTGTACGTTTAACCCCGGTACAACCTTTAACGAGTCTAGTAATTTCACGGTTATTTATAAAAATACCCTTCTCTTCATGATATTTTTTTACAAATCCATAGGCTGTTTTTTCTGCAATAGTGCCTATAGTTCCAGCACGATAAACATATCCTGTTCCAAATAGCTCTTCCGTATACTTATGGGCATTGGGTTGATACTCTCCAGCAAAGTTCAAGTCGATATCTGGCTCCTTATCTCCCTCAAATCCCAAGAATACTTCAAAGGGAATATCATGACCATCCTTGGTTAATCTTTTGCCGCACTGAGGGCAGTTTTTATCTGCTAGATCTGCGCCACTACCAATGGAGCCATCAAGAAAGAACTCAGAATATTTACAGCTGCCGCAAACATAATGGGGCGGCAGGGGGTTTACCTCTGTGATATCGCTCATTGTTGCTACCAACGAAGATCCTACAGATCCTCTAGAACCAACCAAATAGCCATCCATAAGGGATTTGGCTACTAGTTTATGAGCAATAATATACATTACTGCATACCCATTGCTAATAATTGAATTCAGCTCTCTATCTAATCTTTTCTGAACAACTTCGGGCAAAGGATCTCCATATATCCTAGTTGCTTTTTCATAACACATTTGTCTTAAATTTTCTTCTGATCCTTCTATAATAGGAGGAAAGGTCTCTTCTGGAATTGGAATAATATGTTCAACCTCCGCTGCAACTTTATTAGGATTATTTACAACTACGTCTAAAGCAAGTTTTTCTCCCAGATAAGAAAACTCAGCCAGCATTTCATCGGTAGTTCTAAAGTATAGAGGAGTTTGTTCATCTGCATCATCAAAGCCCTGACCACTCATGAGGATTCTCCTATATACTTCATCTTTTGGGTCTAAAAAGTGTACATCTCCAGTAGCTACTACGGGCTTTTCAAAAATTTCGCCCAGCTCTATAATTTTTTTATTGATATCAATAAGTTCATCTCTGTTTTTTACAAGTCCTTTATCAATAAGAAAAGTGTTATTCATTAGGGGTTGTATTTCTAAATAATCATAATATTTTACAATCTCTTCGATTTCTTTTCTAGAACGATTCTTGAGAATTCCTCTATAAAGCTCGCCTGCTTCACATGCCGTACCAAGAATAAGACCTTCACGATATCTGCTCAATAATGATTTTGGAATTCTAGGCTTCTTATAAAAATAATCCATATGAGAAGAAGATACAATTTTATAGAGGTTTTTTAACCCAGTAGCATTTTTAACCAATATAATAATATGATATGTATCTAATTTTTTTATATCAATAGTTTCACTAAAAAGATCATTCATTTGCCTTAAATACTCTATGCCTTTATCTTGAAGCATGTCTAAAAATTTTAGAAAAATTTTAGCTGTAGCTTCTGCATCATCAACAGCTCTATGATGATTTTCTAAAGGAACCTCTAAGGCCTGGGCAACATAATTCAAGCGATATCTTTTGAGTTTGGGTAATAAAACTTTAGCCAATGGTAATGTATCTACTACAGGATTTGTTAATGCAATAGCAAGCCGATTGCAATTTTCCTTAATAAAAGAAACATCAAAGGGCGCATTATGGGCTACCACTGGATAGTTTTCCACAAAAGCTATAAATTCAGGTATTACTTTTTCAATTGTAGGTGCATCTTTAACCATCTCATTGGTGATTCCGGTAAGTTCTGTAATATTGGCAGGGATTGGGATTTGTGGATTTACAAAACTTTGAAAACGATCAACAATTTCATGATTAACAATCTTTACGGCCCCTATCTCGGTAATTTTATCATTTTTACTAGATAGCCCTGTAGTTTCTATATCAAAAACCACATAGCCACCGTGAATGGTTTCTTCGTCGCAATTTGCAACAATGGCTTCTCCATCATTAATAAGATAGCCTTCTACTCCATAAATCATCTTAATACCATGTTTTTTTGCAGCTTCCATCGCTTCAGGAAATGCTTGTACAACACCATGATCGGTGATGGCAATGGCTGGATGTCCCCACTGAGCTGCTCTTTTGATTAGCTTAGAAACAGATGTAACCCCATCCATTGAGCTCATTTGAGTATGGGTATGGAGCTCTACTCTCTTATGCTTAGATAGATCTTCTCGCACATTGGGCAGTCCCTCCATAATATCATTGGCCATTATAACCGTCTCTTTTGAAAAAGTATCGTAACGGGCATCCCCTTTTATTCGAACATACTTTCCAATATGTAGTACTTCTTTCAGATGATCTTTCTGCTCTTTTTTTGCAAAAATTTTCACACCAATAGAATTATCAAAATCTGTAACACTCATCGTAAACAAAAGCTTTCCATTTTTTAATTCTCTTGTATCCAGTTCAAATATTTCTCCTTCTATTGCTACAATACCTGATTCTTCTGTAATCGAAGATATTGAGACTGTGATATCTTGAAATTTCTTACCAATAATTACTAAACTGTCTTGCTCTATACCT
>JBFNEZ010000017.1:0-36145 GCA_040797825.1 Thermotaleaceae bacterium
GGTGAAGATATTGTCCAGGAAATGATCATTGTTTTGTCTAGAACTACTTTAAGAGATTTAGAGAGCATAGAGGTAATAGCTGATATTAGAAAAAAGTACAACAGGGGTTTATTGCAAACAAAAAAAGAAGATCCCTGGGAATATTTTAAAGGATTTTGCAGGGATTGTGTTGAAGCCCATGAAAAAGCTTTAGAAAGTAATGGTAGAGAATTGATTGATAGAATCAACACCTATATTCAAAACCATTACAAGGAAGATTTAAACTTAAACCGGATCGCTGAAGTTTTTTATATCAGTCCCAACTATCTAAGTACTTTATTTAACGAAAAAAACCATATGTCTTTTCGTGATTATCTACAGAATTTAAGAATTGAAGAAGGAAAAAGATATTTAAGAGTTACTACAGCAAAGGTGAATGATGTTGCCAAGAAGGTGGGCTATAAAAACACCAGCTATTTTGTAAATGTATTTAGGAAAAATGTAGGCATGACACCCAATGAATATAGGAAAAGTAGTATAAAATCATCGCTCTGATGTGCAAAGGTAATAGAGATAAGAATGGGGGAAAACTTATGAATAGAAAATGGATATGGGCTATTACAACTGTGATAATGGTTATTATAGCGATTATCCCTAGTCATATCTCAGGGGCTATCGCACAAAACGAGGAAGTATTTCAGGGAAGCTCTGTTGTATACGCAGGGGAGGATGGGCTTTACTGGATAAGTCTTGATGAGAATAAGGAGGTGTTAATCGTAAAGGGTAGTTATATTTCAGAGCCTGTTTTTTCTAAAAGTGGAAAGATAATAGTTTTCAAACAAGAAAGGGATTTATTTGCCTACGATTTTACAACCAGTAAGATCACGAAGATACTTGCTGAAGTTAGTTCTTATTGTGCAGGAGCAGAGAACGAATTTTATATGGCAGGGAAGTCTATCGGGATACAGCGAATAAATCTCCAGACTTTGACAACAATAGATATCTTGCCTTATGATGCAATGAAAACCTACAACAACCTGAAACTTTCTCCAGATCATAGATATTTAGCTTTTAGTGTAGAGAACTATGAAGAAAATACCCACTATAGTGGCGGATTGTGGATTTATGATACACAAACAAAGATATGGAAGCAGATTGTAGAAGGAACAAGAAATACAGATGATTCTATTGGGAATAATCCAAGAGCTGCTAAATGGTCTCCAGATTCTAAAAAGTTATTTTTTTGGGATATACCAGGTGCGGCTTCTCTAGCGGCTGACGGAGTAGGTGCAAGATTTTATGATATGGAGCGTGAAGAGATTATTCTGGAAAGCAGTGGACTGGCCTATGATGAAAATGTAAGCTTTTCAGAATCCCACACCTTCGCTATGATTACAGGAGGCAGTAGGATGATGTTTGAAAACAAATACCTCACTGTTTTTGATCTCAATAGAGAATTGACTAGGATAGACTTAGAAACACCAGGATTAATTCCTACGACGCCTGATTATTCAAAAGATGGAAAAATACTGATTTTTTCAGCTTCTCCTTCTGTTGAAAAATATGATGATTTTGCTGAAAAAATGGCTTCTATTTCAAAAAGACAGATTTACAAATACGTGGAAGGAAAAATTTGTCCTTTGACACAGGGGGAAGAATATCGTTCCGAATATCCTACACTTTTGAGAGATCAACAGCATATGGTTTTTGCTCGTGTAAGCAGAGCCGGTGAAAAAAGCCTGTGGATTATGGATATCAATGGAAAAAATATGAAACAGGTGGCCCGATGGCAATATAGTGAACCAGTAAATGTAAGGGGTCTAGATTTCTACGGCCGAATTGACTGGAGCAGCATTTTTACTGTGCATGATAATACAAAATCAACGGATATATCACAAATGCAGTAATCCCTTAGGTTTAGTCTGCCCAACTAAATCTTCAAAAAATATTACCAATATTATAAAAATAATGCTTCAATATTTAGAAGAATTTTGTTATAATTATAACAAGCACAACATGAAGTTGTCTTTTAGGATTTGATTAGAGCATCACCTAACAGCGTCTCTCATAACCAACCATATAAAAACCATGAAGGTATTATCCTGCCTATGAAGGGCAGGACTGCTTTCATGGTTTTTTATGTGGGAAAAATCTGGTTTATAGCAGTCAATAGAAGCAGAAGGAAGGAGCTGGGTTTGTTTAGAAATTATTCTAAGGGAAAATGAAGAAAGATGTTAATGTCTTGACAATACATAAATAGGAGTGATGTATATGGTGAAAAAAAGATCTATATGGGCGGTGCTATTGGTGTTTGCCATGGCAGTTATAAGTTTTACGGGTTGTGCCCCTGCCAAAAGCGACAGTCAGGATAAACAAAAAGATATAATAAAGGAAGAATTGGTTTTAGCCATAGGAAGTGAACCAGAAGATGGATTTGATCCTACCACTGGTTGGGGACGTTATGGTTCTCCTCTATTTCAAAGTACTTTGCTTACAAGGGATCAAGATTTAAAGATTATAAATGATCTTGCAGTGGACTATGAAGTGAGTGAGGATGGATTGAATTGGACGGTAGCCCTTCGAGAAAATGTCAAATTTTCAGATGAAGAGCCTTTAACGGCTGAAGATGTGGTATATACCTTTGATACGGCTGGAAAGAGCGGTTCTGTGATTGATTTAAATATTATGAAGTTCGTAGAAGCAGTGGATCCTTATACAGTAAAGTTTACACTCAATCAGCCCCAATCAACCTTCGTAAATCTTCTGTTGACCATGGGGATTGTGCCAAAACATAGTCATGGTCAAGACTATGCTCAAAACCCCATTGGTTCAGGGCCATTTAAACTGGTACAGTGGGATAAAGGTCAGCAGCTAATTGTTGAAGCCAATCCAGAGTACTATGGGGAAGTCCCTGCCTTTAAAAAGATAACTTTCCTATTTTTAGGCGAGGATGCAGCCTTTGCAGCAGCGAAGGCTGGAACGGTTGACATGGCCTATGTCCCACCAGCCTTCGGAAAACAACAGGTAGCAGGAATGCATTTGCTTACTGTAAACAGTGTAGATAATCGAGGCATGATGTTCCCAGTAGTAAAGGCTGGGGAAAAGACAAAAGAAGGGAATCCCGTTGGAAATGATGTAACAGCAGATATTGCAATCCGTAAGGCAATCAACATGGCTGTGAATCGTCAAGCTTTGGTAGAAGGGGTATTAGAAGGCTTTGGTACACCTGCCTATACCGTATGTGATGGATTGCCATGGTGGAACCCGGAGACGGTTATTAAGGATGGAGATTTTGATGGAGCTAAAAAACTTCTTGCTGATGCAGGTTGGAAAGATAGCGATGGAGATGGTATATTGGAGAAAGATGGACTAAAGGCTCAATTTACCCTGATTTATCCTTCCAGTGATCAAACGCGACAATCTCTGGCTATTTCAGTAGCAGATATGATTAAACCTATTGGAATCAACATAATCGTAGAAGGTAAGAGCTGGGATGAGATTGAAAAGATGATGCATTCCAACGCTGTGATGTTTGGCTGGGGAAGCCACGATCCGCTGGAGATGTACAATATATATAGCAGCAAAACTGCAGGAATAGAGTGGTACAATACAGGTTTTTATAGCAATTCAATAGTAGATAGCTACATGGAGAAGGCGCTGGCAGCGCTGACGGAAGAAGAAGCCCTAGAATACTGGAAAAAGGCACAGTGGGATGGAAGTACAGGTTTTAGCGCTAAGGGAGACGCACCTTGGGCATGGCTGGTAAACCTTAATCATTTGTATTTAATAAACGAAAAGCTGGATATCGGACAGCCTAAAATACAGCCCCATGGCCATGGATGGCCAATTACTGATAACATTGTGTCTTGGCGTTGGAAGGAATAAAGCACAGGGAGGGGAGTATAGATATGCAATTGAAAAAATTACTGTTATTTATGATAAAAAAAGGGATTCGGATTGCTACGCTCCTCATTGCATTGTGTCTGCTCTCTTTTCTTCTGATTAGCTACTCACCTATTGATCCAGTGCAGGCCTATGTAGGGGCAGACATGATGCGGGTGGGTTCTGAACAACGGGAAAAAATTGCTGAACAATGGGGGATTAATCAACCTCCATTGGAGCAGTTTTCTAGATGGGCTGGTTCCGTGTTCCGAGGAGATTTGGGCACTTCTATGATTTATCGCAGACCTGTGCTGGAGGTAATTAAAAGCAGGTTTTTAGGATCCTTGGCATTAATGGGTACAGCCTGGTTCTTTTCAGGAGTGATTGGATTTGTATTAGGCATTACAGCGGCGATGAAGCAGGGAACTTGGATAGATAAGGCTGTAAAGTGGTACTGCTTAACTTTGGCTTCTACGCCTACCTTCTGGGTGGGTTTACTGCTTTTAATCATATTTGCAGTATGGCTAGGCTGGTTTCCTGTGGGTTTAGGGGTGCCCGTAGGCGTGCTTTCTCAGGATGTTACCTTGGGTAGTTATATCAAGCACTTGATGCTGCCAGCCTTTACCTTAAGCATTTTGGGAGTGGCTAATGTAGCACTCCATACTAGACAAAAGCTATTAGAGATATTATCCAGTGACTATATTTTATTTGCCAGAGCTAGAGGCGAACAGGGTTTTTTACTTTTCTGGAGGCATGGATTGAGAAATGTGGCTTTGCCAGCGATTACACTGCAGTTCACATCTTTCAGTGAGCTATTTGGAGGAGCCGTCCTTGCAGAACAAGTCTTTTCCTATCCAGGACTTGGTCAAACTACTGTACAGGCAGGCCTTAGGGGAGATGTACCCTTGCTTCTAGGCATTGTTATCTTTAGCGCCCTCTTTGTGTTTACTGGAAACCTAATGGCAGATTTGATTTATCAAATTGTAGACCCCCGTATCCGAGAAGGAGGAGCTCTATGATAGATATAGGTTCATTAATGACGAAAAAGAATAGTCGGGGTTCAATGGCAAGCTTGAATCGTAGGCAAAGAACCCTATTCACAATTATCTGTGTTGCACTCTTATTAGGCGGTGTTATCATAGGGGGATTGTTTTTAAGTAACGATCGGATTGCTACCAATTTTGAAGCAAAGAATCTATCCCCTTCTCTCCAGCATCCCTTTGGTACTGATTGGTTAGGACGGGATATGCTTACCCGAACGCTAAAAGGGCTTACCTTAAGTATGGGAGTAGGTATGTTGGCAGCAGCAGTAAGTGCTTTTATAGCATTGACCTTGGGGCTGCTAGCTGCCACTATGGGAAAGTGGATGGATGGCTGGGTTACATGGCTGGTAGATCTGTTTCTAAGTGTACCCCATTTGGTGGCATTAATTCTCATTGCTTTTGCTCTAGGCGGTGGCATTAAAGGGGTAATTATCGGAGTTGCATTTACCCATTGGCCAAGCCTGACTCGTGTTATTCGTGCAGAAGTGCTACAACTGCGCTCAGCGGAATTCATACAGGTTTCTAAGAAATTGGGAAAATCTCGGTGGTGGATAGCACGAAAGCATATACTACCCCATCTGATACCGCAATTTTTTGTAGGCTTGATGTTATTGTTTCCCCATGCAGTATTACATGAAGCTTCTATTACTTTTTTAGGGTTTGGATTATCACCTCATCAGCCTGCCATTGGAATTATTTTGTCAGAGTCCATGCGTTATCTGTCCACAGGGATGTGGTGGCTTGCGTTTTTTCCAGGACTATCTTTATTACTTATGGTACGGGCCTTTGACATTCTTGGAGATCATTTGCGCATGCTGACCGATCCCCATCATGCCCATAACTAAAGATGACAGGAAATTGAGGAGAAGGAGGTTTGTACAATGTTATCAATAAAAGCTATAGCAAATAAATTAAAAGCTTCCACTACAAAGATAAAGACATGTTCACCAGAGGGCTATGTCAGATCCCTTAGGGAAAATAAATTAGATACACCGCTGTTAGAAGTAGAAGATTTATCTCTATCCTTTTTACAGTACGAACAGGGACTCCATCAAAAAGAGCTAAAAGTGATTAATAGTCTTAATATCTCTATCTATCCTGGGGAAATATTGGCAGTAGTAGGTTCTAGCGGATCGGGCAAGAGCTTGCTTGCCCATGCTATCTTGGGTATTCTGCCTGAAAATGCAAGTATAACAGGAAGCATTCGACTTAATGGAGAAGAATTAACCCCTGAGAATCAAGCAGTTTTCAGAGGAAAGGAAATTGCATTAGTGCCTCAATCGGTGAATTATTTAGATCCACTGATGCAAGTAGGTGCTCAAGTGCGTACAGGTGTAAAAATAGGAGAGCCAATTTCTGTTCAACGAAAGATATTTGAACGTTATCAGTTAGCAGCTGAAGTGGACCGATTGTATCCATTTCAGTTATCTGGGGGGATGGCTCGACGAATTTTAGTTTCTACAGCTATTGCCAGCGGTGCTCAATTGGTGATTGCCGATGAGCCTACTCCCGGGTTAGATACCGCAGTAGTGGAAGAGACATTAGGCTATTTTAAAGAAATGACAGATAAAGGATGTGGAGTAATGCTTATTACCCATGACATAGAGACGGCCCTTCGGATTGCCGATAGAGTTGCTGTTTTCTATGCAGGGACAACAATTGAAGTAGCACCTATAGAAGATTTCAGAGGAAGTGGAGAATCTCTCCGTCATCCCTATACAAAAGCTCTTTGGAGAGCGCTGCCACAAAATGATTTTATATCTATACCAGGGGCACAGCCCTTACCCAATGACTTACCTACGGGATGCCTCTTTGAACCACGTTGTACTGTGGCGACGGCAGCTTGTAGGATAGAACAGCCAAAAATACGGGAACTACGGGGAGGAATGGTGAGGTGTGACCATGTTACTTAAAGGAGAAAATATCGGTTTTCGTTATGGACGAGGATCCTGGATCCTACGGGGTGTAGATATTGAGATTGGATCAGGAGAAGTAGTTGGTTTAGTAGGGCCCAGTGGGTGTGGAAAGACTACCTTTGGAAGGACTTTGGCAGGCTATCAGGAGCCCCAAGAAGGAAGGATAAGCTTGGATGGAGAAGCCTTGCCAACCCAAGGCTATCAACCAGTACAGCTGGTATTTCAGCATCCTGAGAAGGCTGTCAATCCTAGATGGCGCTTAGGAGATACCCTAAAGGAAGGATGGATTCCCGATGAGGAACTTCTAAAAGCTTTGGGTATTGAAAAAGAATGGTTTAGCCGCTGGCCCAATGAATTATCTGGTGGGGAACTTCAGCGTTTTTGTGTCGCAAGGGCTTTAGGACCTCAGACGAAATTCTTGATTGCCGATGAGATGACTACTATGCTGGATGCTATTACCCAAGCACAGATTTGGCATGTAGTTTTGGATATTGCTAAAGAGAGGAACATGGGTGTATTGATAGTGAGTCATGAATGGAATTTAATCAAGCGGCTGTGTAGTAGAATCATGGACTTGAGTATAGTAAAGGAAGAACAGCGTACTGCTTGTGTGTAGAGAGCTGTGCCTAAGCATACAGCATGCTTTTATAAGAGAAAAAGATGAGGGCACCATTCCCTACAGCTTCGTGGAAGGCTGAGTAGAGAGTGATGCCCTGGTTGCTCTGCAATACTATTTTAGGGACCTACCGAAGATTGTATTCTAGAATTGCAGAGGATTCTTGCATATATTCTTCGATGACATTTTGGACATTAGAGTCTTTCAATATCAAGGAGATTTCAATTCTTCTGTTTTGAGCCCGAGCACTTGCTGATGTTCCCGATGCAATAGGACGAAACTTTGAGTAGCCGCTGGCTACAAAATAGGATCCATATTTTTTTTCTATGGAAGGGTTGCTGGACATTAGGTAGTTGACAACGGCAGAGGCTCTCTTAGAGGAGAGTTCTCTGTTGTATTCGGCTGTACCCTGGTCATCGGTATGTCCTTGTATGTTGATTGCATCAATATTGGCTCGAATATCTGGGTCATCTAAAACTCTTTCAAAGGCTTCTGATAGTTTTTTTAAGATTTCTTTTCCTTCTGGTTTAATTCCATAGGAGTTAGATTCGAAAACAAGATTTTCATTAATTCGAATGTTACCATTATCAGCGATAGTGACCAACTCTTGGCCTGTCCTAGAGGTTGATCCCAATTCATCCTCAATGGAAGCCTTTACTTTTTGAAGAACATCTAAACGAAGGAGTGCAATCCCCTTTAATTTTGCCCGTACTTCTCCTAACTCTCTGTTGCTTTCTGCTATAATTTCCTGCTGTTCCTTGATTTGCTCTTCTGATAAGGTCAATGCAATTTGGCCTTCTTCTACCTCGGCCATTACTTCTTCTAACTGATCTCTTAATAGTTTTAATTTATCTTGAGCACGACTAATCTCTATATTGGAAGTTTCCAACTCCATTTTTGCAAGCTCCAAATTCTTTCCAGAGATAATATTCTGAATGTAGGCCAAGAGCATCAGAAAAAATAATATTAATGCAATGGTAGAAATCATATCTGTAAAGGAAGGCCAAAAGTTTTGTTCATCACTACTTCTCTTAAAATTTCTTTTTCTGGTTTTCATAGGACGGCCTCCTTTTTATTCTTTCTGTCTTCTAAAGGTTAGCCCATCTATTCTTTCATTGAGTCCCTTTATATTGTCCTTATGTTTATTTAGATTTTCTGTTAAATCTGCAAAGCCCACATTCATGCGATCGATATTGGATCGAAGGTGATAGTTGAATTCAGAGAAATCTCGGGTGTTTTCATTGAATTTCTGGAGAGATTGGTCAAATTCTTCAATACTTTTAGAAAGATCATTGGCGGTCTTCGCCATGCTGTTGGCAGCAGCTACAAACTGATTGCCCATGGTTTCGGCTACATAATGCAGATTTTTCTCCAGGGTGGTGCCAATAGACTCTAGGGAATCCTTCCAGACAGTTTTTTGTCTCTCATAATCCTGTTCCTTTTCTCTCTGCGTGAGGACGAAGGCCACATTGTTATCCAGATATTCTTCTATCTGGACCATAACGGATTCACGGGCTTCTTCCACATTAAAAAAGATTTTTAAAACCGTTAATAAAATGGAGCAGGCGATTCCAAAGAGAGAAGTAATAAAGGCCACGGACATTCCTTTTACAGAATCTATCAAGCCTGATACGATCGTATCCATACTTCCAAGCACTTCTGTGTTTCCTGTAGAGGAAAGTAATTCTACCAGCTTACCAATAGATAGGGTTAGTCCATAGAAGGTACCTAATAGTCCCAATATAATCATTAAAGAAATGGCATTGTTGATAAATCGCTCTCCTAAGTTTAATTTTTTAAATTCATAGTTGAAATTTCGTTCAATAATGGCCTGGGTATTAATATCCCTAAAGCTTCCGTGCCGAGCATTATTATAATCTTCAATAATAGTATTGAAAATACTGTGCTCAAAAACGCCCCTTGTTCGATTGCCTGTATTGCTTATGTCACTTCCCAAAAAGATGTACTTGCTGCGGATGGTAATGGCGGCAAATAGAGAAATGAAAAAAATCCCTAATATACCTATAATAATAAGTATTGCTAGTGCATTAAGTTTACTTAGTAATGAGAACAAATCCTACTCCCCCTTTGGTAGATAATAGTAAAATTATAGAAGCTTACATTCCAATTATACCCATTTATTTAGGCTTGTACCAGCTTTTTAGAATTTCAAATTTGGAATTAAGGAAATTACTATTTTAATAATAAAAGGGGCAGATCTATGGATCTATCCCTTTTATTATTAAAATAAACGTATTTATTAAGTTTAAAAGCGAATGGTTTTATCCCAAGGGATAATCTCTTTTTTTCTTTTTGCTTTGACATAGTAAAAGAGACTGCGTATAAATAGAAAAATAAACAACTGGGCATAGGTAAAATACATAATAAAGCCGATGAAAATATTAATTGGTGAAAAACTCTTTTCTACAGCTTGAGCACTGAAAAGCTGAGAGGTATAAATGATATAGGATACATACCATAAAAGAAGCATGGGAGCTGATAGGGCAAATTTTACATAACCTAAAATACCTAAAACAAAGTAACTATGAGATATTAATAAAAATACTAGAAATATGATATAGATGAGAATTTGCTGGAGGGAATGCACTAAAGTTCTGCCTTTGAAAGATTGAATTGATGAAAAAATTTTTTCCAGCAAATATAAATTACCCTGCAGCCACCGGGTGCGTTGTTTAAAAAGTACCTTTAGAGACTCAGGTTCTTGCTCCCAGGTTCTCGATTGAGGAACAACAGGGATAAGCCCTCCTAACCGGGTAATGGCCATGGTAAGCTCGGCATCCTCTGCTAGGGCGTAGACATCATAACCGCCTAGTTTTTCAATGACGGATCTTTTAACTGCCATATTGGTCCCTGTGAGAGATCCGGTTTTAAAGAGAAGCCACCTGCCAGACTGCATCAGCAGCTGGAACACCTGAAACTCTAAGGAAATCATACGGGTAAGCCAATTTTTTTCTTCGTTGATTGTTTTTACATAACCAACAGCTCCCATAGCTCCTGAAGTGGTTTCTGCTGCTTCTATCAGCAAGCGCAGTGCATCAGGCTCAGGACAGTTATCTGCATCATATACGGCAAAATATTCAGAAGTAGAAAGGCTTAAACCATAATTTAGTACACGAGACTTTCCCTTGGGTTCTCCCTTGGGAACCTGTATATGATAAATATGCTTATAAAGGCTGGAGAAGGATTTTGCAATGTCTGAGGTTTCATCCCGAGAGTTATCATCAAGAAGGTAAATAAGAAGCTCCCCAGGATATTGTAACTTGGTCATGGCATCTAAGGTTTTCATAATGACGCTTCCCTCATTATGAGCAGGGATCAAAATGTCTACGCTAGGATAGGTATCCAGTGCTGCAGGTAGAAAATTTTTGCTTCTAAAGTAAATGCCCCAAAGGGTTAGAACGGAATAGTAGATTAATATCATAAGAAATAAAGCAGATATTACAAACAATAGTCTATTCATAGCAAACCACCTTTTTTTCCTTAAAACCTACTGGCTGCACATCGCAAATTATTTCAGCAATATTCAACTCCAGATGTCTATGGATGTTTTCCACATATCTATTCAGTGCAATATTCAGTCCTACAAGACTGGTGTTTTGCAGAAAAACCATAAAATCAGCATTGTCTTTTTGACCGATCAAGTCATAATCATTTCTAAAGGTTTCAAGAGCTTTTTCTGTTAGGGTATGATAAACTGTAGAACGCATATGGGAATGTATATTCTCAAGAGAGAATACTATCCAATATCCACCTTCTTTTCGACGTTCCATAGCCTTTAAAATCAGATTCATTCTTTCTAAAAATTCTTGTTCTGTGAGAAGTTTTGTATTTTCTACATAGGATGTCAATATAGAAATTTGTTCCTGCAGGTTTCTGTTTTTTTCCTCAAGCTCTTTCGATAAATAAGTGATAAAATACAGTAAAACAGCGTTCACTGTAAAAAATAGATGGTTGAATATATAAGAAAGTTGTTGTAGGCTGTCTAAGCCATTTAAAAAGCCTAGGAGAAGAAAAGACAGCGCTGAAACAAGAATAAGACATATTAAAAGAACAAAACCCTTTCTTTGGGGTATAAGGCTCAGAAGGGCTAGTAGTAGTATATAACCTGTAATAAAAAAAGGAAGTATAACTGCTTCTAAAAAAAGAACAGATGCACAAAGGAGTACTGCTTGTACAATGATAGAAATACTCATCCATTGAGTTTGTTTCATAGAGTCACCGCCCATTGGAATGTTATGATGTGTCGAAACTTGTCGCTTAATTTATTATACAATAAACTGCAAAAAAGAAGAGAAAAACTTTGTTTGAAATATAAGGGAACTGTATATTGAAAAGATATCCATCAAAAATGTATTAAAAATTTGAAAATTTCCATAGAAGTAGATGAAAAAGTAATATATACTTTATTCATGACAAAGGGAACCCCTAGGATGCGAAAGGAATGTGACCAAATGGAAAAAAACATAATTAAACCCATGGATGACGAGTTTAGTGAATATCTGCGGGATGAGTCCCGTACTATAGGGAATGCAGAAAGCATTTCTTTTCCTAAAAGTGAAGAAGAAGTGATAGAAGTTATCAAGGAGGTGTACCCAAGGGATAGTCAAATTACCATACAAGGGGCAAGAACTGGTTTGGCTGCTGGGGCTGTTCCCAATGGCGGCCATGTGATGAATCTATCTAAAATGGATAGGGTTCTAGGGATACGCGCTGATAAAGAGGGATGTTTTTATCTCAGCGTACAACCAGGGACGATTCTTTCCCAACTGAGAAAGCAAATAGAAAATAAAAAATTTGATACCAATCAATGGGATGAGAATTCTTTAGAAGTATATACTGCATTCTGTGAAGCTTCAGAGCAGTTTTTTCCTCCCGATCCTACAGAAACCTCAGCCACCATTGGCGGAATGGTTGCCTGTAACGCATCGGGTGCCAGAAGTTATCTATATGGTTCTACAAGAAGATATATTACTGCCGTAAGGGTGGTCCTATTCAATGGACAAACATTGGCTATACATCGGGGAGAGAGCTTTGCTCAGGGCCGTTCTTTAAAGCTTACCACGGAACAGGGGAAGGTGTTTGATATCCCATTGCCCACCTTCAAGATGCCCAAAACAAAAAATGCATCGGGCTATTTTATTGATGACAATATGGATGCCATTGATTTATTTATTGGTTCAGATGGAACCCTTGGTGTTATAACAGAAATTGAAGTGCAGCTTTTGCCTTTACCAGAAATCATTTGGGGTGTAAGCTGTTTTTTTGAAAAGGAGAATAGCGCCATAGACTTTGTGATTGCCTTGCGAGAGGAAAGTAAAAACCTGGCGGCTATGGAATTTTTCGATGGAGATGCCTTGGCCATATTAAGGAATCAGAAGAAAGATAATCCTGGATTTGCGAGACTGCCTTTAATTGATAGCAAGGCAAATACAGCTGTCTATGTGGAGATCCACTGCAAAAACGAAGCAGCTGCCCTAAAAGAATTGAGTAAAATTGGAAAATTGATGGATGAGAATGGGAGTTCACAAAAGGACACTTGGGTTGCCCGTAATGATGCCGATAGGGATTTATTGTTATTCTTCCGCCATGCAGTTCCTGAGAGTGTGAATATGCTTATTGATGAGCGAAAAAAGGAAAATCCGGTGATAACCAAGCTAGGAACAGATATGTCTGTACCGAATCAAAGCCTTCATCATATTGTAAGAGTTTATCGACAAGCCCTCAATGCCTATGGACTTCAATCAGCAGTTTGGGGACACATAGGAGACAATCATCTGCATGTCAATATTTTACCGAGAAACGAAGAGGACTTCAAAAAAGGAAAGGAACTCTATGGGGAATGGGCTCAAGAGGTAACCACATTGGGAGGAGCCGTTTCTGCTGAGCATGGAGTGGGCAAGCTCAAAGCCAACTATTTAACGGTAATGTATGGACAACAGTACATCGATGAAATGGCTCAATTAAAGGCGATTTTTGATCCAAAGGCTCTCTTTGGAGTGGGAAATATGTTTGCGGCAAAAAAGGGGGATGTCACATGCGAATAATTGTATGTATAAAACAGGTTCCGTCTACCAACGAGGTGCGTCTGCATCCCGTTCACAATACAATCATGCGGGATGGCCGTCAATCGGTTACCAATCCCTTTGATACCTATGCCACAGAGCAGGCGATTCAGATCAAGGAACAACAAAATGGAGAGGTGATTGCACTCAGTATGGGGATTCCTGCTACGGAGAGACTTTTAAGAGATGCAGTGAGTCGAGGGGTGGATCGCAGTATGCTCTTATCCGATCCTAAATTTGCAGGAGCCGATACTCTGGCTACAGCTTACACCTTATCCTTGGGAATTCGAGAAATAGGTGATTTTGATTTAATCCTTTGCGGAAAGATGGCGGTGGACGGGGATACGGCCCAGATTGGACCTGAGTTGGCTGAAAATCTAGGAATTCCACATATCACAGATGTTTGCGAATTCATGCGGGTTTCAAAGGCAGAGATTGTTTGCAAGAAAATTACCGACTACGGGCATCAGATTCTTAAAGTAAAGCTCCCGGCTCTCATTACGGTTGTAAAAGATATCAACATGCCCCGTCTGCCTTCTATAGAAGGGGTGTTATCCTCACTGTCGGCACCCTTTGAAATAAGAAATGCCAATGTACTAAAAGCTGATGAACAGCGTATCGGATTGACAGGCTCTCCAACTCAGGTGGTTAAAACCTATGTTCCTCAAAGACAGCGGGAAGCCATTGAACTACAGGGAGATGAAGAAAGACAAGCAGAATTGATTGGGAAACTACTGGGGGAGGTGCTGGAAAATGACAGGATTAAAAATAGATGATAAAAAATGTGTTGCTTGTGGACTCTGTGTGAAGAGCTGTCCCTCCGATGCACTTGGCATGGAAAACAAGAAGGTGCTGGTAAGTGACAGCTGTATACTCTGTGGGATTTGTATAGATAGCTGTCCTGTGGATGCCATTGCAATCGAAAAGGAAGAGAAGGTCCATGAGGAACTTTCCCAATATAAAGACATTTGGGTATTTGCAGAACAACATAGGGATAAGGTTTTACCTGTGGCCTATGAGTTGTTAAGTAAAGGCAAGGAACTCTCCCAAAAAAGAGGATGCAAATTAGTCGCACTGTTATTTGGAAGGAGCATAAAGGGAGAGGCGGAGGAGCTCCTTGCTCATGGAGCAGATCGAGTTCTTGTCTGTGAAGATGAAGGATTAGAGCATCAACTGGATGCTCCTTATGTAGACTTATGTGATAGACTCATCGGAGAGTATAAACCAGAGATATTGTTATTTGGAGCAACGGCATTCGGCCGCTCCATTGCGCCAAGAATTGCAGCCAGGGTAGGAACTGGTTTAACCGCTGACTGTACGGTATTAGAGATTGATGAGGAAACGGGACTCCTTCACCAGACCCGGCCAGCCTTTGGTGGAAATCTAATGGCGACTATTGTTTGTCCCAATCATCGACCTCAAATGGCTACAGTACGTCCAGGAGTGATGTCCGTTCAATCTCCAGCGGTGTCTCACCAAGGAGAGATTATAGAAGTATCCTTAGAGGAAAAGAAAGATGCCAGCATAGAAATCCTCCAAGAAATTTTATCACAAAAGGCAGCTACCATTGGAGAGGCTAAAATAATCGTATCTGCAGGCAGAGGAATTGGTTCTCAAAAGAATCTAGTACTGGTCAATCGATTGGCAGAATTGCTTGGAGGCCATGTGGGAGTTACACGACCATTGGTGGATATAGGATGGAGTCAATATCGACAACAAATAGGACAGACCGGCTCCACCGTAGCGCCAGAGCTGCTGATTACCTGTGGAATTTCTGGTGCCATCCAGCACCTGGCAGGCATTGGAGGAGCAAAAACCATCATTGCTATTAACTCCGATCCAGATGCTCCAATTTTTTCAATGGCCCATTACAAGGTAGTTGGAGACTGTGTAGAAATTGTAAAGAAATTGATTGGAGTTTTAGAGCAATCTAAAAAGCAGGGATTGGGTTAACCTATAAGCAGTCTATAAAATGAATTGTGATAATGGATTATTTTCCACTGTAAAGGCAGACCTGTAGGTCTGCCTCTTTAATTTTTTTGTGTGAAAAGATTTAAGGTATTTTTAAGCTTTGTCAAGTAGAATAAGTACATCAATAAGATAGGAGGATAGGATGATGAATAAGAAATCTTTATATTTTAAGCTAATGACAGTAGTTTTATGTGTAGCATTTTTGTTTGCTTGTGTTGATGGTTCTGCGTTAGAGGAGAAAGATGAAAGTCCATCTATGCTGAATGAGTCCCCTCAAAGCAATGAGGATATCCGTGCTGCCATTGGGAACTTGGTAACCTATAAAGAGGATGATTTGTACTCAGACTGGAAAACTGAAAAGCCAAACTATATTGAACTCAATGGAACTACTGCTGCCTTAAAAGGTTCAGGAGCCAAGATAGAAGGCAGTAAGATTACCATAACGGCAGCCGGTATCTACGTACTTAGCGGTAAATTGGATAATGGTCAAATTATTGTAGAGGAAGGAACTAAAGGTACCGTTAGGCTGGTTTTAAATGGTGTGGATATTTATTGTTCAGATAATGCACCTATTTATGTAAAGAAAGCAGGAAAAGCTGTTATTACTTTAGAAGAAGGAACAGAAAATAACATATCCGATGGAAGCAATTATGTATTTGCTGATCCTGCTACCGATGAACCCAATGCAGCTGTTTTTAGTAAGGCTGATCTGACCATTAACGGAACAGGAAAACTAACAGTCTATGGAAATTATAACAATGGAATATCAAGTAAAGATGATTTAAAAATCACTGGAGGAAATATTGAGGTTTATTCCGCTGATGATGGCCTTATGGGACGGGACATGGTGGCTATTAAAGATGGAAACATCACTATTGAAGCAAAGGGGGATGGGATTAAATCCACAAATAACAGTGATACAGCCAAAGGTTTTATTGCCATTGAAGGTGGAACCTTTAATATAAATGCAGCAGCCGATGGCATACAAGCCAAAACATCGGTATTGATTGATAGCGGTTCCTTTACCATTCATACAGGTGGAGACAGTGAAAATGGAAGTAACAAAACTGGTTTCAATGGACCCAATCCATGGGGAAACCCAAAGAATACAACAATTGTGAGCAGTGATGAGGAAGAATCCCAGAGCACAAAAGGAATCAAATCTTCTATGGATATTCTTATTGGAGGAGGCAGCTTTAAGATTGATTCTGCTGACGATGGCATACACAGTAATGGCAGCATTACCATAGCAGGGGGAGCGATGACCATTGCTTCTGGCGATGATGGTATCCATGGAGACACCTCTATTCTTATAACAGGGGGCAAAATCAATATCACAAAAAGTTATGAAGGTATAGAAAGTGCTGAAATCACGATTTCAGATGGAGATATTCACATTATTTCCAGCGATGATGGGATCAATGTAGCTAGTGGAAATGATGGTTCCGCTATAAACGGTCGCCCTAGACAGAGTAATCTCAATTTATCAGAGAATAACAAGTTGATCATTGAGGGGGGCTATATTGTAGTGGATGCCAATGGAGATGGTTTAGATGCCAACGGCTCCATCTATATGAGTGGCGGGACGGTGATTGTAAATGGTCCCACTTCAGGTGCCGATGCGGCTTTGGATTATGATGGAACCTTCGAAATGAGCGGTGGTTTTCTTATCGCAACGGGAAGTTCAAGAATGGCACAGGGGCCCTCTAGTCAATCAACACAGTACGCCATCGGAATGAATTTCTCACAAATGAAGCAGGCAGGTACCCTTATTCATTTAGAAGATAGTCAAGGAAAGACCATCGTAACCTTTGCTCCCAAAAATAACTATCAATCTGTAGTCATCAGTTCACCAGCGCTTAAAAAGGACACAGCCTATACACTCTATACGGAAGGGACTTCTAATGGGAATGAATCTGATGGATTGTTTGCCGGCGGAACCTACCAAGGAGGAAGCAAAGTAATTGATTTTACAATTTCCAATGCTATCACATGGCTTTCTGAAACTGGAGTAACAGCTGGTGAAAACCAAAACTGGGGACCACCTAACAATCCAGGCTTTGGCGGTAAGCAGAATCGACCAGAAAGAATAAAACAATAAAGCACAGGTTGCAATTCTTCAGAAGTACCTTAGCTATGGAAAAAGCTGTCTCAATCTAGATAAAAGTATCTATGATGAGACAGCTTTTTTTTTCATTTTGAGCTTATCTATCAAAGGGCTTTCCGTCAAAGGTAGAACCTGTAAAATCAATATTCGATAGATTATCTGCAAAATTAACTGCTGCATTATTTTTAAAGCTGCAGTTGATAAATTTTATATCTTTTGATGAATCAACGGCTAAAAAAGTACTATACTCGGAAGAAACTTTGTTTTCAGCAATTTCACACTGTTCAAAGACAATATTCTTTGAAGCATTTATGGCGAACATGCTAAACTCCATACAATCTCTAAATTTGCTATGGATAAATGAAAAATTTTCTGAACCATAGATGGTCATAATTCCATAGGTGCACTCTTCAATAACTGAATTATCAAAGGTTAGATTCTTCGTATTGTTGGCAACAATGCCATAGGTGCCGCAGCCATAGAAAATGGAATCTTTTATATCAATGTTTCTGCATGAATCAAAGTTTAAAACACCTCCAGTACAATATCCAGATTCAATTGTATGGCCTGCTTTGATATTTTTAAAGCGGATGCTGCTGCAGTTAATAAAGGTTAAAACATCAGCATATCTGGGTTCAACTACAATTTCTACTGGACTTTCTCCCAATCCTTCAAAGGTAATATGCTCAATACCTTCCAGGACCAGTCCCCTGCCGTCATATACCTCTTTCCAATAAATATTTTTACTTTCACTATAGTTTTGTTTTAACTGAGAAAGATTATAAACACCAGGGGTTAATTTGATGTGCTTGTATGAACCTAAAGCGGCATACAATTCATCAGCATTTGAAACTGTAACTTCTTCAATGGCTGCATCTTGAATATCAAGAGCAGGTTTTTCACCTATATAGATACTTTTGCTATCTGCATCCCAACTAACCTCTTTGCCTAAAGCCTCGCTTACAGCCCTTACAGGCAGATAGGTGGTACCGTTGGACAGGAAGGGCTCAACTGCATTGCCAGCACCATCCTTAGGCTGTACCAGTACACCATCTACGTAGATTTTAATGTTGTCATAGAGCACATCTATTTTCTTTTCTAAAGGAGCAGCAAAAGCTGTTGCTCCCAATAAAGATGCAAGGATGATACCTGACACAAATCCTTTGATTTTGTCTTTGTTAATCATTTTATTCCCTCCAGTTAAAATTGTTTATAGTATGGAATAATTATGAAAATTCTACATAAAAATCCAAAATCCTTTGAAGTGTAAATTTGTTTTTTTATCCAAGGGATAGAGATTAGAGTTCTTTGATTTAAAATTGACAGAAGGAAACAGGTAAAATAAAATAGGATTATAAGGGGAAATGGGTGAGGGAGGTAGGAAAATGTTAAAAGATCGATTGATAGAAAGCTTTAAAGAAATGGGATATGATGAATACAGAGAAATCGAATCTAATGATATTGTTTTTTCTCAAGATGTATTTAACCAGTGTGCCAGAAATACCTGTGGAAACTATGGAAAAAACTATGGATGTCCGCCGAAGTCTGGAACTGAGGAGGAAAGAAAAGAAAGGGTTTTGAAATATGGCAGTGCTTTTATTTTATCAAAAATTGCATCGATTGGTTCCAGAAAAGAAATGATGGATTCCATGGAGATGTTGGATCAGATAAACAAAAAAATCAGAAAGGCCTTTGAAGATGAAGATGTATTCATCATGGGGGCAGGACCCTGTACCCTATGTAAAACCTGTGCAGTTATTGATAATGAACCCTGTCGTTTTCCAACAAAGATACAGTATTCTATGGAAGGCAGCGGCATTGATGTGGTTCGTATGTCCATGAATCACAAAATGACCTATAATGCAGGAAAAGGGAAGGCAGGCTTTTTTACATTGGTACTCTATAATTAGGATAGAAGATGGACTACTTAAATATAGAAAACAATACTAAAATGACACAAGAGGAAAGGTTTTGAAAAATAGTTGCATATTCAAACTATTACATGATACAATAAATCCAGGAGGGAATTGTATGCGTAAAATAGAAGCTTCAAAGCAACTGCGGGAATTAATCAGGATGTTAGAGAGGAAACTGGGTATTTTGCAGGATAGTCAGCTAGAATGCTGTAGTATAACAATGGCCCAGTGTCATGCCTTAGTAGAAATAGGCCGGGCGAAGAACATTTCTCTAAATGAGTTGGCTGAATCCCTAAATCTGGAAAACAGTACCATGAGTAGAACTGTCAATAACTTGGTGACAAATGATTTCGTGAAAAGGGATACGGACCCTCAGGATAGGCGGTATGTAACCATATCCCTTACAGAAAAAGGTTTAGAATTATATACAGATATTGAAGATCGTATGAGTCAATTCTTTAAAAACATCTATAGTTCTATTCAGCCAGAAAAACGGGAACAGGTAATAGAAAGTATCCAGATACTATTGGATGCCGTCGGTGAGGAGCCCTGTTGTAAATAATAAAGGATTATCCATAGATTTTTATTAAAAAGCAAAGCCTGTCACTAGATTTTAGAATTTAGAAGGAAATCTGTGGCAAACTTTGCTCTTTTTTTAGATAAAACTGTTAAAATAGTATTGAAATAATAAGATTGACAAATATACAATCATTGATTATAATTTTATTGTAAACGTTTTCAATAAAGAAGAATTTTGTAACCAAAAGGTTAACAAATAAGTACTGTGCATAATTGTACACGTTTACTATAAATCACTAATAAATAGAGTCATATATAAAAATAAAAGATAGAGGGGTGAAGATATGGCTGAAGTAGTATTAAAAAAAGTTGAAAAAACATATCCAAATGGGTTTACAGCTGTACATGGAATCGATTTACACATCGAAGAAGGAGAGTTTATGGTTTTTGTTGGTCCTTCTGGATGTGCAAAATCCACAACTCTAAGAATGGTAGCCGGTCTTGAAGACATAACAGGAGGAGAGATTTGGATCGGAGACCAATGCGTCAATGAGATTCCTCCTAAGGACAGGGGAATTGCCATGGTTTTTCAGAATTATGCACTATACCCTCATATGACCGTATATGACAATATGGCATTCGGTCTTAAGCTTCAAAAAACACCCAAGGGTGAAATTGATAGAAGGGTAAGAGATGCAGCTGAAAAGTTGGAAATAACAGAGTTGTTAGACAGAAAACCAAAAGAGATGTCAGGTGGTCAAAGACAAAGGGTTGCAGTAGGACGAGCCATTGTTAGAAAACCTGAGGTATTTTTGTTTGATGAGCCTTTATCCAACCTAGATGCAAAATTAAGGGTATCTATGAGAGTTAGAATTGCTCAACTTCATGAACAGTTGAAAGAAGAAGGACAACCAGCTACTATGATTTATGTAACCCATGATCAGGTAGAGGCCATGACTATGGGAGATAGAATTTGTGTATTGAATTATGGAAAGATCATGCAGGTAGATACTCCAATTAATCTTTACAGCAAGCCTGCCAACAAGTTTGTCGCTGGATTTATAGGCGCCCCTGCAATGAATCTTTTAGAGGCAGAACTGGTAAAGGACAATGGAAAAATGGCAGTTAAACTGCCGGAATTGCTTCTGCATTTGCCAGAGGAAAAGGCAAAGAAGGTAAAGGGACATGTGGGCAAAAAAGTGTGGTTTGGAATTAGACCAGAACACATTGGTTCTTGTGAAACCCATCCCAATAAAGAAGAATATGTGGACGGTCATGTGACAGTGATAGAGCAATTGGGAAATGAAGAATTTGTTTACTTTACCATCGGCGGGATTCAATATATTGCCAGATTGGATTCCATGAAAGTTCAGAGTATCTCTAAGGGAAGAGAACATGGATTCTGGTTTGATATGAATAAGTGTCATTTCTTTGATTTTGAAAGTGAAGAGAACATTTCATTATAATGAGACTTGAGGTTTTAGAATAGGCACTATGAAAACGTTTTACAAACTTAAAACGCAAGGGTGGTTATTATGAAAATATTAGATTTTGTGGATCATTATCTAAAAAATTATAAACGCTGCAAAGAAAGCTGGAACTATGAAGATGGTTGTATTTTCAAAGGAAGCCTAGATTTATACCAGGCTACTGGAGATAAAAAATATTTTCAGTTTGTAGAAGAACACATCGACGAAGCTGTTACAGAAGAAGGGTCAATTTTGAAATATGCGGTAGAGGAGTTCAATATTGACCACATTAACTGTGGAAAGGTGCTCTTTACTCTTTATGACGCAACAGGAAATAGAAAATATTTAAAGGGTATTCAGGAACTCTATGGACAATTAGAGATGCATCCCCGGACAAAAGAGGGAAATTACTGGCATAAGAAGATTTATCCCAATCAAGTTTGGCTAGATGGTTTGTACATGGCCATGCCCTTCTATGCCAGATATGAAAGGGAATTTAAAGGAACAAATGCCTATGAGGATATCTATAATCAATTGATCGTAGTAAGAAATAGAATGTTTGATGCTGAAAAATCCTTATATTACCATGGATATGACGAAAGCAAGGTAGAAAGATGGAGCGATCCAACTACAGGACTATCTCCTAATTTTTGGAGCAGATCCGTGGGATGGCTGTTGATGGCCTTTGCAGACCTTCTAGAGATATTAGATAGAGAAAGCGGTCAATGGGCAGCAATAAGAGATATGTTTGAAGAAGCTGTAGTTGGTGTTTTAAAATATCAAGATCAGGAAAGCGGCATGTGGTATCAGGTAATGGATAGACCTGATGGAGAAGGAAATTATTTAGAAACCTCGGGAACCTTGATGATGGCCTATGGAATTTTAAAAGGAGTAAGATTGGGACAACTGCTCACTAAATATAAGGCATTTGGAGAAAAGGCCTTTGAAGGCACTGTGGCAAAATATCTAGACCTTGAAAAGAATGAATTGGGAGGCATCTGTGGTGTAGCGGGACTAGGCAATACCCCTTATAGAGATGGAAGCTATGGGTATTACATTTCAGAACCGATTTTGCCAAATGATCATAAGGGTGTAGGTGCACTTTTTATGGCCTATGGAGAAGTTCTAAAGGCAGAAAACAATAAATAAAAAATAGGATATTCAATGGATTGTACACGTTATTATATAAAATGAAATTGTTTGTTGAAAATTCTAATTTAAGTAATGTACAAACGTTTACATTACAAGACTTCTAACTGTAATAAAATTTAAGCAGCAATGGCAATGTCCAATAAAACAGAGAGCAAAAATAAAGGAGGAAGAAGAATGAAAAAGATGGCAAAGATAATGGCAATCCTACTGACATTCGCTTTACTATTTACAGCATGTGCACCGAAAAGTACAAACACAGGAAATGGTTCAGGTGATGTAAATCTAAGGTTTTCCTGGTGGGGTGGAGATGAAAGACATGAGAAGACCCTAGAAGTAATCCGATTATATGAGGAATTAAACCCAGGGGTTAAGATTACAGCGGAGTATGGAGGATGGCAAGGGCATTTGGAGAAAATCACTACTCAGATTCTTGGGAAAACAGCCACAGATATTATCCAGATTAACTGGAACTGGATTGCTGCTTTTTCAAAGGATGGAAACGGATTCTATGATTTAAATACATTAGCAGATTTCATTGAGATTGAGAATTATGAAGAGCATTTATTGGAGCAAACTTCAGTAAATGGAAAATTAAATGGTCTGCCAGTAGGAATTGGTGGTAAGGTATTCTACTACAACGCTACAACTTGGGAGAAGGCAGGACTGCCTATTCCAACAACTTTCGATGAATTATTCGCGGCTGCACCAGTATTCAAAGAAAAGCTTGGTAAGGACTATTATCCATTCGACTTAGATCAATATGGCGCTTTCCTGATGTCTCTATATTATTTAGAGCAAAAAACAGGGAAAGCTTTTATCGGAGCAGACAACCAAGTAGCTTTTACGCAAGCAGAGTTAGAAGAAGCATATAACTTCTATCTAAAAATGGTAGAAGCCGGGGTAACGCCTTCATTAGAAGAGAGAGCTGCAGCTGGAAATGTTCCAGTAGATCAAACGCCGGGATGGATCCAAGGTAAATATGGTGGAACCTATGAGTGGGATAGTGCCATCAATAAATTCCAACAGGCACTAGAAGGAGATCAACAAATCGTTACAGGTGAATTCTTAACAGGTATTGGATCAAATCCTTCAGCCTTAGCAAAAGTATCGATGGTATATGCCATCAATAAAGATACAAAGCATCCAGAAGAAGCTGCTAAATTCCTTAACTTCTTAACAGCTGATCCGAGAGCTGCGGAGATATTAGGAACTTCAAGAGGAATTCCAGCGAATAAAGCTGCAGTAGATACACTTATAAGCAAAGATCAACTAAAAGGCTTAACCTATGAAGGAAATGTAAAGGTAAACGAGTTTATTGGACAAGGTATCAGCCCATACTTTGAAGCTGATGAACTGCAGCAGTTCTATAGAGCAGTGATTGAAGAACTAGGATACGGCAAGCTTACTGCTGCACAAACAGCTGAAAAAACAATCAAAGAAGTAAACCGATTATTAAAAGAAAAAGCAAACTAATACCACAGGGGGGAGATTCTCCCCCTCAAACTATAGGTTGGAGGAGACAATAATGACGAAAATATTGAAAAAATATGAGGGGTTACTCTATATAACCCCATGGCTAATAGGAATTGTCGTTTTTACTGCCTTCCCGTTTATTACATCCTTTATACTGAGCTTTACCAATTATGACTTGATGTCTACTCCTAAATTTATTGGACTCCAAAACTATATCACCATGTTTAACAGTCCTGATTTCAGAAAGGCCTTTGGTGTAACCTTTCGATATGTTATGATTACGGTTCCATTAAAACTAGCCTTTGCTTTATTTATAGCGTATATATTGAATTTTAAAATAAAAGGGGTTAATTTTTTTAGAACGGCTTACTATCTCCCATCCATATTAGGAGGAAGTGTAGCCATCTCAATGCTATGGAGGTTCTTGTTTTCTGATACGGGGTTAATTAACATCTTCTTAGGATTTTTAGGTTTTGAAGGAATCAGTTGGTTGGGAAATCCTACCTATGCAATTTTTACCCTAAGTCTTTTGCGGGTATGGCAATTTGGATCTCCTATGGTTATCTTCCTAGCAGCACTAAAAAACATTCCAGAGTCTCTCTATGAAGCTGCTAAAATCGACGGAGCAAGCAAAGCGAGCATGTTCTTTAAAATAACATTGCCACTGATAACGCCGGTTGTATTTTTTAATTTTATTATGCAGTTAATTCAAGCCTTTCAGGAGTTTAATGCACCCTACATCATTACCGGTGGAGGGCCTTTAAAATCAACTTATCTACTGCCTCTTATGATCTATGATAATTCTTTTAAATATTTCAAAATGGGTTACGGAAGTGCGTTATCCTGGTTCTTGTTTGTGGTGATTATGATATTTACAGTGATTACATTTAGATCTGAAAAATATTGGGTGCACTACTCAGATGGAGGGGATGAATAATGGAAGCAAAAAGCGTTGCAAGAGAAACCGAAGTGATAAAAGCTGATGAAATCCGTAGAAGAAGAAGACATAGAAAAGAAATAATTGGCAAAGTAGTTCGATATACCATACTGGTTTTTGTAGGTATCATTATGTTATACCCTCTTATTTGGTTGGTAGGTGCTTCCTTTAAAACAAATGCAGAAATTTTTACTTCTATTGGCTTCATGCCCAAAGACTTTGATTTTTCCGGCTATATAAGAGGTTGGAGAACATCAACTGAATATTCATTTGCAACCTATTTTGCCAATACTTTCAAAATCGTTATTCCAAAGGTTATACTAACGGTTATATCAACAGTACTAACAGCCTATGGCTTTGCAAGATTTAAGATTCCAGGAAAAAAGTACCTGTTTAGCATTCTGATTGCCACACTGCTGCTGCCAAATGTAGTTTTAAGGATTCCACAATACCTAATGTATCGAGAATTTGCTTGGTTAAACTCTTATAAACCATTGATTGTTCCAGCGGCTTTTGCAGTAGATGCCTTTTTCGTATTTATGCTCATTCAGTTCTTAAGAGGCTTGCCAAAAGACCTAGAAGAAGCGGCGGTTATAGATGGATGCAATTCCTTCCAAGTATTGATATATGTATTAATACCAATGCTAAAACCAGCGATTATATCCGTAGCGCTGTTCCAGTTTATGTGGACGATGAACGATTTCTTAGGACCATTGATCTACATCTCCAGCGTGGAAAAATATCCCGTTTCTATCGCATTGAAAATGTCCATGGATGCCAGTGCGGTAGTACAGTGGAACCAGGTATTGGCCATGTCCGTAATTGCATTGCTTCCATCTTTAATTGTTTTCTTCCTTGCACAGAAACATTTCGTTGATGGAATATCTACCACAGGGATGAAGGGATAGACGATACAAGTAAGAGAATAGATCCCGACTGCATAGGAAAAGATCTTTAAAAAGAAGAATTTTGCAATAGGAGGAGCCATGAAATTTGATATTATTTCCCTAACCTCAAGAACCATAACCATTGAAATTCAAAGTGATGCCTGTGTTTATTCAAATCCCTTTGGGGTATATATCAACGGAGAAGTTCTGCAAGTATCCAATAAAAACGTAACAACCCTTTCAGGATTGGAGCCGAACCAGGAGTACGAAATTTATTTAAAAGACCTGGATACCCACTGCTGCAGCGGTATCAAAACTTTTAAGACCAAGTATGAGTATGCAGCTTTAAATGTCAAGTCTTTTGGAGCGGAAGGAAAGGGCAATCAATACGACACTGCAGCGCTGCAGGCTGCCATTGCAGCGTGTCCAAAAGATGGAAGGGTAATCATTCCACCGGGAGTTTATTTAACCACACCCCTATTCCTCAAAAGCAATATTACCCTTGAAATTCAAAAAGGGGCTATACTTTTAGGGAGTGATGTGAGGGAGCATTATCCTATTCTTCCGGGAATTACCCTAACGGCCGATGGTAAGGATGAACTCTATTTGGGTTCATGGGAAGGGGACCCAGCCGATACTTTTGCCAGTTTGATAACAGGAATAGGGGTGGAAAATGTCACAATCATCGGCGAAGGTGTCCTTGACGGAAATGGATCCTTTGAAAACTGGTGGAAGGATGCCAAAGAAATAAGAATAGCCTGGAGGCCAAGACTCGTTTTTTTAAAGGATTGCCGCAACATATTGATAGAAGGAATTACGGTTCAAAATGCGCCATCTTGGACGATACACCCCATGTTCTCTAAAAATTTAAGGTTTGTTAATCTAAAGGTAATCAATCCCAAGGATTCCCCAAATACAGACGGAATCAATCCAGAGTCCTGTAATCGTGTAGAGATTATAGGTGTTGATTTTTCTGTAGGAGATGACTGCATTGCAATCAAATCAGGAAAAATAGATATAGGTAGGAAATTGAAGAGGCCTTCAAGGGATATTTTTATTCGAAATTGTCATATGAAGTTTGGACATGGTGCAATTGTGATTGGTAGTGAAATGGCTGGAGGAATCAAAAATATATATGCGGAACGATGTATTTTTGAAGAAACCGATAGAGGAATCCGAATAAAAACAAGAAGAGGAAGAGGGAAAGATGGTGTTATCAGCGGAATTCATGCTGAAAATATTATCATGAAAAAGGTTTTAACTCCCTTTGTCATTAACTGTTTTTATTTCTGCGATACTGATGGCAAGACCGAATACGTTTGGAGCAAAGAAAAATTGCCTGTAGATGAAAGAACGCCATGGGTGAAAAATATATACCTAAAGGACATCCTATGTGAAGATTGTCAGGTTGCTTCTGGGTTTATCTATGGCTTGCCAGAAAAAAAGGTGGAAAATATCATCCTTGAAAATATCAAAACCCATTTTTCCTTAGATGCAAAACCAGGATATCCTGCAATGATGAGTTTCCTCGATGAGCAGGTAAGAGCGGGATTCTTTATTGGCAATGCAAAAAATGTAAGTATTAGAAACTGCACAGCTGAAAATGTTATAGGGGAAGCCTTTATTTTTTCAGAAGTGGAGAGATTGTTATATCAAGAATAATAGGAGGGTGAGCAATGTTAGAAGTTAGATATGCACCTAGTAATAAAGAAGCAAAGCAATATGATACAAACAGGTTGAGAGAAGCGTTTCATATTGGAGGCCTTTTTCAGAAGGATGAAATAAAGCTTGTGTATTCTCACATTGACAGAATGATCGCAGGGTCCATTTGTCCTGTAGAAAAGGATTTGAAGTTAGAAGCAGGAAAAGAAATTGGTGCAGAGTACTTTCTTGAAAGAAGAGAATTGGGGATTATTAACATTGGAGGAAAAGGGATCGTTCTTTTAGATGGACAAGAATATGTTCTGGATAAAAGAGATGGACTTTATGTGGGAATGGGGACAAAAGACGTGATTTTTAAATCAGTAGATGCCCAAGATCCTGCCAAGTTCTACATCAATTCAGCGCCAGCCCATGTAGGCTATCCAACTGTAAGTATTAACATAAAAGATGCAAACCCAGTACATTTAGGAACAGAAAAGGAATTAAATAAAAGAACCATTTATCAATATGTACATCCTGCTGTATGCAAATCCTGTCAATTGGTAATGGGGATGACATTACTGGCAGAAGGTTCCGTATGGAATACAATGCCCGCTCATACTCATGATAGAAGGATGGAAGTATACTTCTATTTTGATATGAATGAAGATGCCATGGTTTTCCACATGATGGGTGAACCCCAAGAAACAAGACATATTATTATGAGGAATGAAGAAGCAGTAATTTCCCCATCCTGGTCTATTCACTCTGGCGTAGGAACCCAAAAATATACCTTTATTTGGGGGATGGCTGGAGAAAATCAGACCTTTACCGATATGGATCACATTAGCAATAAAGATTTGCTATAAAAAGAAAAGGGCTGTTACAAATAGCCTCAGGCTAATTAAACCCCCTCCTCATTTCCCAATTGGTCTCAAGATTAATTTTTGCAATGCTTTTATTAGATAAAGCAGTTTTAGCAAGGAGCAGGGAAGCATATGAGGAGGGGTTTTTAAGAGAGAATATAGTTTTTATAAGGATTTCCTTCTTTTAGTTTCATTTTTCGAATGACAATAAAGGCAATGATTAAGGCCGTTATTCCCATGAGCCCATTGCTAACCATCATCGCAATACCTACACCCTTGCTTCCCAAATGAGTATAATTTTGAAGAAGATATAAGCTGGGTATTCTAAATAGAAATAGACGGAGAAAATTAATGACCAAAGAAAGCTTTGTATAGCCAAAACCATAGAGCAATCCCATCACAGCAGAAGTTGTGGTTAATGGAATTAGTGCATAGATTTCATATTTAAGGATGGGGAGTGTGGTATCAAAAAATGCTAGCTCTCCTCTAACAAACATATGGACAATGGGCTCCATGAAAACATAGATAAATAGCATACCCAATAAGCCGATGACAAAAGTAGCTGCCACGGTTTTTTTAAAGGAATCCAAGGCCCTATCTAAATTATTGTTCCCTAGATTTTGACTGATAATGGCAGCCTCTCCATCTTGAAAACCATTGGACAGACTTGTTGGAATACCGGCCACATTGTTGGAGATACCTAAAGCACCAACCACCATACTGCCATAAAGAGTACTCATGGAATTTACGATAACCTTCCCAAGGCTAAAAGTAAATTTTTCAAAGAAAATCGGAAGGGCCAAGGTTAGGATAGGCCATAGGGTTTTCTTTGATAAATCTATTTTTCTAATTGAGATTCTAAACATTTGCTCGGCCCTGAGCATATTGGACAAGCCTACCAAAGTAAGAGATAGATGGGCGAGCAGTGTGGCAACAGCCATCATCACAATGCCGAGGTTAAAAACATATACAAATAGAGCAGTAAGAATCAATTTGAGCGCAAGGACCATTAGATTTAAACGCAGTATCAATTTGCTGTTGCCCTTCGCCTTTTCAATAGCCATGTAAACATTATTGATAAAAATAGTAGTGAGCATGAGTATTTCTACAATAAAATAGCTGTTTCCCACAGTAATCAGTTCTTCTGGTGTATTAACAAATATTAGAATTGGTTTCGTAAAGGGAAGAATGAATAGCAGCAATAGGAGGCTGATAGCTATTGCCAGAAATAATAAGGTGTTTACGTATTTTTGTGTATTTTTCATATCATCGGCACCATAATATCTGGCGATTATAATTCCTCCCCCAAGGGCTAAGCCTGCGCCTACTGAGGTGATCATTGTCTTAATTTGTGCCAGGTAGGCAATGGCAGATACAACACTAGAGCCTATATGGGCAGCCATCATGGTGTCTAGAAAGCTGAATAAATGATTTAGTCCATTATACATGGCCAAGGGCAAGGATAGGGCTAGGACCACATGCCACATATCTCCTCCCAATATAAAATCTCTCGTTTCTCTGTCTTTTTTGCTCAGTGTGCTTGCTAATTTACTCATTTTTGTCTATCCTCACTATGTCGGGTATAATTATTGTTATCAGCTGCTGCATCTATGGATAAAGAATATATATAATTATATCTTAGAGACTAGTTAAAATCTGCTCATATTTTGTCTATATATTAAAAAAATCTGCATATTTTGCTTTGATGCATCTATGAAGGGTGATATAATGAGTGAGGGGGTGGAACATGAAGGAACAGAATACAGACTTTCATTACCCGGATAATTCATTTTATTTTTCCCATAGAAAGGTTTTTGGACAATTTACTATGCATACCAATCACTTTCATAATCAGTATGAGGTGTACTATTTGCTATCTGGAGAAAGGCATTATTTCATCAAAGATAGGGTTTTTCATGTAAAGCCAGGGACTTTGGTGCTTATAAATGAATATGATTTGCATAAAACCACCGAGGCAGATTCAGAGGATCATACAAGAATCTTGATTAATTTTACCAAAAACTTTTTATCTACATCTCCCTATGCAAAGGAGCTTCTTATCAAACTTTTTACAAGTAATTACTACGTTGTTCCATTTTTACCGGGAGATAGACAAAATGTAGAGCTTTTGTTAGGTAAGATGACATGGGAAATAGAGCATAAAGCCATTGGATTTGAAGTATCTTTACAATCCCTGCTAATGGAGTTTTTAATCTATATCATAAGATATATAGAGCAAAATCATCACAATACTTTGGAGCATCCAAGTCCAATCCATGAAAAAATATCAGAAATTGTTCAATATATAAACCAAAATTATCATCAAGAACTCAATCTTCCATCTGTATCTAAAAGCTTTTTTATCAGCCAATACTACCTAAGCAGGGCATTCAAACAAGTAACAGGTTTTACCTTTGTTGAATATCTAAACAATATTCGTGTTCGAGAAGCCCAGCGATTGCTTCGGGAATCAGAGGAAAAGGTAATTGACATTGCGGAGAAGGTAGGGTTTGGAAATGTTTCTCATTTTGGAAGGGTATTTAAAGAAATAACCTCTTTTTCACCCTTAAACTATAGGAAAATGAACAAATCATAATGTAGCTTAAGGTTTATACTATGAAATAGATTGTTTTCCTAGGGAAGGATGCAGTCACTCTGAAAAAGACTATGTAATGTATAAGGAGTAAAGATTACTCATAAAGGCGGGAGGTGCGCAAATGAGCGTTACAATAAAAGACATAGCAAGGCTGGCCAATATTTCCCATGCAACCGTCTCCAGGGCATTAAATAACAGCCCTTTAGTCAATCAAGATACCAAAGAAAAAATCATGAGCATTGCAAAAGAACTCAACTATATCCCGAATTATAATGCAAAGAGCTTGGTACTCAATAAATCCTATCATATTGGTCTGTTTTTTTCCTCTATCAACCAGGGACCCTCTGCCCACATTTTTTATGAGATAATTAAGGGGGTTAACAACGTAATCAAAGATCAATACAATCTCATCGTAAAGGGTATCGATGAATATCAGGATTTTAGCAGAATTGACAGAAAGGTTTTTGACGGTATTATTGTAATGAGTCAAAGTATGAAAGATATGGCCTTTATTTATCATATTATAGAGAAAAAAATTCCTCTTGTAGTACTCAATAGAGAGTTAAAGGAAGACAATGTGATCAATATCCTATGTGATGACAATAGAGGAGCCTATAGGGCTATCGAATACTTGATTACGATGGGTCATAAAAAGATTGGCTTTATAGAGGGAAAAGAAGAATTCAAATCTTCTCTTGAAAGAAAAACGGGATATATGGATGCCTTGATGGACTATGGTCTACCGATCTATAAGAAATTTATCGTAAAGGGTAACTATGATATAGATAGCGGCTATAGAGCCATGAAACAGATGCTGGAGAATGAGGAATATCCTACAGCAGTATTTTGCTCCAATGATGATATGGCTGTAGGGGCTATGAAAGCTATTCGAGAAAAGAATCTAAGTGTGCCACAGGACATCTCTATTATTGGTTTTGACGATAACATTTTTTCCAACTTCTTGACCCCAGCATTGACTACAGTTCAAAGGCCCATTGGAAAAATCGGAGAAGCAGGAGCACAGGCATTGATTCAATTTATTAATAAAGACAATGTTGAAAATGACAGAATATTTATTAGTACGGAGCTGATAGAACGAGAGTCTGTAAGGGCAGTCTGAAAAAACAGAGCGTGTATAAAACAGATTGTTTCTATGTGTGGAAGAACATTTTAAAAAACCCTTAGCGCTAAGTTAATAAGCGTAAAGGGTTTTTTGGATTTCAATAGTAATATTTTAGTAGATACTAGTCTTGATAGCCTGATAATTGCTGCTGAGCAGCGTTCAGTGAATTGATTGCTTGCTGAATTTTGTTTTTGTTATCTGGTTTTTCTGCGGAATTGAGGGCTTGCTGCAATGTGTTAACGGTACTTTGTACCGATGACATACTTTGGTTCACATATTGTTGAGCTTTTCCTGGCATATATGGCACCTCCCTTTATAATATATTTCAAAGATAGTATTTTCTACATGTTTATCTATTATACGAAGTTATTTTCATTTGTTTATTTTGTTTTTCTAATTTTATGATGAAGACCTGTTTGAATATAGGGAGGGGTGAGGAGCCAATTCAATACGACTTCTATCCTCCTTAAAATTTAATAAAAATGCTGAATGAATGATCACGACAACAGAGCCTAGGTTATGTACTAGAGCCCCAAGAACAGGTCCAAGGAGACCTGTCATAGCCAACAGAATGGCGGCAAAATTAAGAAGTAAAGATAAAAGAATATTGATCTTTATTGTTTTCATGGTTTTTTGAGATAGACGCAATAGATGGGGAAGGGCTTTTATGTTATCTCCCATAAGAGCAACGTCCGCTGCATCAACAGCAATATCACTGCCAATACCACCCATGGCAACGCCTACGTAGGCTTTTTTTAGAGCGGGTGCATCATTAATCCCATCACCAACCATGCAGATCATTTCATTCTGATTCTGATATTGTTCCATCATAGCCATTTTATCCTGGGGCAAGCATTCCGCATGAACCTGTGAAATCCCAATGCTTTCTGCAATGTAGGAAGCTGCTTGGGGGTTGTCTCCAGTAAGCAGCATACTTTTTATATTTAAGGCATGAAGCTTTGAAATTATTTCTTTCGACTCTTCTCGTAGGGTATCGGATAAAGCGATAAAACCAGCTTGACTGCCATTGATAGCAATGTAGATAAGGGTACAGCCCTGATTTTTATATGTAGATGCTTTTTCCAGCAAATCCTGGGATAGGGGAATGTCGTTTTCAAGAAGGAGTTCAGCACTTCCAGCAAGGATCACATCCTCTTCAATAACTGCTTGAACACCACGGCCAGCCACCATTGTAAAATTCCTTGGCTCTATCAACGAAATATCAGATATATGTTTAAAGTGGGAAAGGATAGCTTTGCCTAGAGGGTGCTCAGAACGGAGTTCGGCAGAGGCTGTTAAGAATAATAATTTGTTTGAAGGAATATCTCCATGAAAGCTTTCTACTGCTACAACGATAGGACTGCCATAGGTCAAGGTACCGGTTTTATCAAAGGCGATACGCGTTACCTTAGATAATCTTTCAAGAGCATCTCCTTCACGAACCAGTATACCGAACTTGGTAGCATTGCCAATACCAGCCATGATAGCGGTAGGGGTGGCAAGAACCAGGGCACAGGGACAAAATACAACCAAAATCGTGACAGCACGAATAACCTCTCCTGTAGCCATCCATGTACCAAGGGCAGATAAAAGGGCAATTACAACTATCCAAGTAGCCCATCGGTCTGCCAGGCCTACGATTTCGGCTTTGCTTGCATCGGCAGATTCCACAAGACGAATCATCTTTTGCAGGGAGCTGTCTTCCCCTACCTTCGTGGCTTGCATATCAAAGGAACCAAACTGATTAAGGGTCCCACTGAAAACTTCATCGCCCACACCCTTATCAATGGGAAGGGATTCTCCTGTCATGACCGACTGATTGATAGAGGTTTGACCGGAAAGAATAAGACCGTCAACAGCAATGGTTTCTCCAGGAAGTATACGAAGAATATCATCCACCTGAACCTTTTCTGCAGGAATGATGGTTTCTATGCCATCTTTAAGTATCCTAGCTGTAGGTGGTGTGAGTTGGACCAATTTTTCAATCCCTGCCCTTGCTTTTGCAACAGTACGTTCCTCTAATAGAGCACCCAGTGTCATGATAAAGGCAACTTCTCCTGCCGCAAAATTTTCTCCAATTAAAACCGAGGCAACAAGGGCGAGAGCAACTAAAACATCAGCCTTAATATCAAATTCTTGAATAAGCCCCTCAAGGGCACCTTTTATAATAGGGATGCCGCAGAGTATAATTCCTATCCATGCTGGATCTACCTTGAAATTTCCAATCTCAAAAAAACTGATGGCTAAGGATAGGGCGGATAGGGCTAGAAATAGTAGGGTGCGTTTTTCTTCATCTTTGAAAAAATCTACTACTTTCTTCATAGTCTCACCTAACCCATTCTTGAAAAATGTTCTACAGCCTTGGCAAATTGTGCAATGGTTTTATCTGCATCTCCATGCTCGATGCCATCCCGGACACAGTGCTGTAGATGGCCTTCTAAAACCACCTGACCCACCTTGTGCAGTGCACTTTTTGCGGCATTGATTTGAATTAATATATCTTCGCAGGGTACATCCTTGTCTACCATGGCAGAAATCGCTCTAAGCTGTCCTTCAATCTTTTTAATTCTCGATTGAACCTTTGGAATATCCATACATTGACGCATATTTGACGCCTCCTTTTTATATACATTATACCCATAGGGGTATGGGTATAATGTAACAAACTTCATAAATACTGTCAACAAGATTTTTATATGAGCAGAAATATAAAATAAGGTTTCTTTTATAGCAAAACACCTAAAAGTGCAAAAAATATCCTGATTGTGCATAGACAGGCTCAGGAAGGTTTTATATAATCGTGTAGGAGTGAAGATGATTATTGTTATCATTTGAAGTGAATTATTACAGAGATGGACCATCACACAGGAGGGAGTAATGATATGTTCTTTAAAAGTAAGAGAGTTAGATTATTGGTTATGGGTGTCCTACTGATAGCTTTACTTGCCGGTTGTTCTTCTGGAGGAGGCAGCGACACGGCTGCCAAGGATAGGGCCACCGATGAAAGCGATACCAAAAATGAATTGGTCTATGTGAATTATAGAGATATAAGAGATTTAAATCCCCACATATATAGTGGAGAGCTTTTTGCACAAAACTTGTTGTTTGAAGGTTTGGTAATGATTACCGATGAAGGCATTCAACCTTGGCTTGCAAAAGATTGGGACATTTCTGAAGACGGCCGTACTTATACCTTTCATATAAGACAGGGGGTAACCTTCTCAGATGGATATATCTTCGATGCCCATGCGGTAGAAGCAAACATTCAGGCTGTTTATGACAACTATGATAGGCACGGTTGGTTGGAGAGTATACGATTGTTAGATAGTTTTGGAGCTATTGATGACTATACCTTTGAAATGAAATTGAAAGAGCCCTACTACCCACTTTTGGTAGAGCTGGCAATGACAAGGCCCTTTCGATTTATATCTCCAAATTGCTTTGTGGGTGGAACCACGAAAGATGGTGTCAATGGCTTGATAGGAACAGGTAAATACGTTCTAACAGAGAACCATAAGGACCAATATGCTGTATTTGATGTAAATTCAGCCTACTGGGGAGAAAAACCAGAGATCCAAAGGATCGTTGCAAAGGTTATTCCTGACAATCAGATTAGAACCCTTGCTTTGGAAAAGGGGGAGATTGATATCCTATTCGGAACAAATATGATTGATGCAGAGACCTATCTCAAGTTCTCCAAAATGGATGGTTTCGGTGCGAGCTTATCCGATCCTGTGGCAACGAGGATGTTAATCATGAATTCAACGGATAAAATTCTATCCGATGGGAATGTAAGACAGGCTATTAATGCAGCAGTAAATCGGGAAGAAATATCTGAAGCGATTTTTTATTTGATTTGATAGGAAAGTTCTACTTTTCCTATCAAATAAAAAGAGGCACCCATAGAGAATTATGGTATGCCAAATAGACCTAATGTACAAGATTAGATTATTCTTTGTATTCGTAATA